>JBAXYJ010000008.1:0-27241 GCA_041670885.1 Clostridiaceae bacterium | reverse complement strand
TAAATTGCCAGGATCCTTTAGGGTTTAATGTTTATTTTGAAGATGAACAGCTGGATTTTGACAGATGCAATATTTTAAAATTCAAACGCAGATTGAATATGAAGGAAGGAATTTTATATTTATCCGCAGCAGTAGAAACAACAAAAGGGAAAAGAGTAAAGATTGAATCAGAGAGATATGTGAGTCAGAAGAGTATTCATAGATGGGCAGATAAATATGTAATCACTCCAATAAATTTCAGTGGGAAAATGTTTATTGAAAATATTATAGATGGATCAGTTACAAATAGTGCTTTAGATCCATTAAACAAATCAAAGCATATGGAAGTTATGCATTCTTATGATTTTCAACCCGGAATTGCCCTTAGAACAAAAACACTGGAAAATAAAGCTGAAATAATTGAGGCTGCTGCTTTACTTACTGAAAGTAGAAACGGAACAAAGTTTAAATCAAGGAAATTCGGAAAATTTGGCGAAAAAGTAAGGGAGTTATATGAAGGCTTCATAAACGCTAATCAGGATTTTACTATATATAAATTGGGGATTTCATATTCATCAAGAGATACCAATAAGGATATTACAAAATTGTCTAAAGAGGAGTTAGAAGCTTTTATTAATGATGGATATGTTAAAGAAAAAGAAAGCCATATAAATGCCTGGGAAAAAATATGGGAAGCTATAGATATAGAAATTAAAGGAGATGACAAAGCTCAGATAGGTATCAGATTTAACCTTTATCAGCTTTCATCTTCAGCTTATGAAAAAGATGAGAAAATCAGCATTGCAGCAAAAGCTCTGCATGGTGAGGGATATAAAGGACATATATTCTGGGATACAGAAACATTTATGCTTCCATTTTTTATATACACAACACCAAGTGCTGCCAGATCCTTGTTAATGTATAGATATAATACTTTAGAAGGTGCCAGAAAAAATGCACTAAATAATGGGTATAAAGGAGCTCAATTTCCCTGGGAGTCAGCAGATGACGGGGTTGAGGTTACACCTAAATGGGGACTTGATTATGATAGCAGTCCTATTAGGATTTGGACCGGTAATGAAGAGTACCATATAAATTCTGATATAACTTTTGGGATATGGGAATATTACAGAGCAACCTTAGATAAAGAATTTATGTTTAAGTATGGGCTGGAGATATTTTTAGACACAGCTAAATTTTGGCAGAGCAGAGTTGAATATAATTCAAAGAAAGATCGATATGAAATAAATAAGGTAATAGGACCCGATGAATTCCATGAACATGTAAACAATAATGCTTATACAAACTATTTGGCAAGATGGAGCCTGAAAAAATCTTTAGAGCTGGTGGATTTATATAAGAGCGAAAACAAGATCGGATTTGATAGGCTTTGCTCAAAGCTGGATATTAATAAAGATGATTTTCGTAAATGGGATGAAATTCAGCAAAAAATATATATACCTACCAGCAAAGACGGTAACCTGATTGAACAATTTGAAGGTTATTTAAATTTACATGATGCAGTTATAAGTAAATATGATGAAAATGGAATGCCTTTATGGCCTGAACTTAACGGCATCAAATTTAATGATACACAATTAATAAAACAGGCAGATGTTGTAATGCTTATGTTAATGCTGGGTGAAGAATTCCACAAAGAGACAAAAATAAAAAATTATAAGTACTACGAAGCAAGAACTATGCATAAATCCTCTTTAAGTCCGTCAATGTATTCAATTTTGGGGTTATCAACGGGAGATACCCATAATGCTTATAAATATTTTATGAAAGCTATAATGACAGATATTGATGATAATCAGGGAAATACGGAATTTGGCATTCATGCTGCCTCTGCAGGAGGCTCCTGGCAAAGCGTTGTTATGGGCTTTGGAGGATTCAGCGTGGATAAAGATCTAAATTTAAGTATAAATCCATGGATTCCGGAAGGCTGGTCAAATATGAGTTTTAAAGTTAAATGGCACCAGTCTAGTGTTAGAATAAATGTATCAAAAGATAAAATTCTAGTTAAATCAACAGGCAGACTTAAAATTAAAGTATATGGACAAGAATATCAGCTAAACGAAGGTGAAGAAGTGAAAATTAAAAGATAACTATTTATATTTTGATATAATATCAGGGATTGTATATTTGGAAAAGCTAATGTATTAAAAAGCAGGCCTAAATTTAAGCCTGCTTTTTATATAAATGAATTTCTTTAATGTTAGTATGAAAATATCATCTTATCTATTCTGATTGAGACGGGCTTTGATAGCAGCCATTGATTGGTAACACTGTTATCAAAGAAGTAAAGAGCACCTTTTGTTGGGTCAATTCCCTTTAATGCATCATATGCAGCTTTTATTGAATCTGAGGTGGCGGGCTTGTTGATATAACCATTCATAACCGGTGTAAACTGATAATAACCACCGGATTTTTCATATATTACACCACTTATGGTGTTAGGGTAAAGTGGGTTTTTAACCCTGTTTACAACAACTGCCCCTACACTTACCTTTGCATTATAAGGCTCTGAACCTGCTTCCGCAGTAATAAGTCTTGCTAGAAGGTCCACATCGCTTTGAGTGTATGGAATTACACCGGCTGCAGCAGAAACAAAACTGCCGGGAATATTAAGGATTTGACCTGGGATGATTTTATCATCGTATTTGTTGTTTGCTTTTCTTAAATCGGTAAGAGATACGCCTTTGCTTTTACTAATTAAATATAGCGTGTCCCCACTTTTTACAGTATAAACCTGGCAGGAAACTTTTAAGCTCTGCCCTGGATATATTACGCTGCTTGACAGACTGTTGCTGCTTTGCAAAACAGAAGCGGAAAGACTAAAAAGTTTTCCAATTGAGTATAGTGAATCTCCTGATAAAACTGTGTAAGTTGCTGCAAATGCACTTTTAGCAGGTAAAATAACCATTGCCATAAATACCGTAAAAAGAAATGCTTTACGTATTGATTTTAAAATATTCATTTTTATTCCTCCTATTGCCTCCGAGGTTAGTTGTCGGGTTCGGGTTGAGGACACCCTACTCAAAAGATAAAATATCAATTGAGATTCACCCCATGTAATTCCCCCGTACTCTTTTTAGAGATTCGGCTTAATGTGTAGTTAGTTTAACAGATTATTGTACAAGCATTCATATTGTTTTACTGGAATTGAAGGATAAAAATTACTTTATAATGGATGGTTCTTGAAATAATTCAAATTAGTCCTGCTCATAATGTGATTAAAGAAACAAGATGATATTATGGACAGGATTTTTCATCAAGGATGATAATGGTGATGTTAAGGATAAACACTTATTTTACGCTTTGAGGTACAAAATGAAATTTGACTGCAGAAATGTATTTTAATATTATACAAATTTACTAATACACTTGAAAATATTAAATTGGAAGAATAAACTAATAGATGTTAATTTATAAAAATATAACATAAATTAACATACACCAAAAACTAAATCTAATTGCAAGAGGTGCTTTTATGAAAATAAAAGGTTCAAAAATTTTTAAAATTTTATTTTTAATTGCATTATGTTGTTGTCTCATATTAATAGTAAATAAGATTATATCTGCAGCAGAGTATAACAAATGTTGGACTTTAGCCAATAATCAAATAAAAAAAGAAAACTATATCTCAGCAATAGACTATTTAAAAAAGGCTGAAAACTATAAGGAAAATACTAAATTGAAGGATAGGATTTTGTTATGTACCACCTTAAACAATTCAAAGAACAATTATTCTGAAGCAGTAAATGAGATGTCAAAGAGTAAGTATTTAAATGCCATAGATTTATTTAATAAAGTCTCACCTAAAGATACTTTAAGATATAAAAATTCTAATTTAAAACTAGATGAATGCAGAAAGCTTTATAATGAAGGGAATGCAAAAATTGTACAAGCATTTCTAAAAAAAGATGACTTCCAGGGAGCTTTTACATTTTGTGAGAATGTAAAGAATCAGGACATTAATTATTATTCAGAGATTGAAAAAAGTATATCAAGCAGCAAAATAAATTTTATAAACAGCAGTATAGTAAAGTCAAAAGCATTCTTTTCTAAAGGAAATTATAAGAAGGCCTTAGAATGCATAGATGTAATTTTAAGCAAAGACACTGATAATAAAGAAGCCTCCTCACTTAAAACTAAAATATTAAGTAAAATTAAGAGTGACAATACTGATAATTCAACTGCTAAAATGCAAACAAATCAAAATAAAGTGGCGTACTTAACTTTTGATGATGGCCCTTCTTCAGATATTACTCCAAAGATACTGGCAACTTTGGATAAATATAATATAAAAGCTACCTTTTTTGTTATTGGAACATCAATCTTAAAGAATGAGCCCCTGCTTAAACTCGAGCATAGTAAAGGCCATGTGATATGCAATCACACTTATTCTCATGATCCGGACTATCTTTACGCCAGTGCTGATAATTTTTTATCTGATATAGTTAAAAATGAAAATCTATTAAAATCTGTATTGCCAGGTTATAATTTAAAATTGATCAGGTTTCCCGGAGGATCCAAGTACAGACCTTATGCCATAAAGAAAGCTGTGCTGGCTAAAGGCTATCATTATGCAGACTGGGACTGCCTTTCAAGAGATGCAGAAGGTGTTACAGATCCAAAAGAGCTGCTCCATAATGTAAAAGTTTCAGCTGGAAACAAGAGTAAGCTTATAGTGCTTATGCATGACTCACAAGGGAAATCATATTCTGCAGAAGCCTTACCTAGTATAATAGAATATCTTAAATCCCAGGGGTATGTGTTTAGGCAGTTAAGTTAGAAGTTAAAGGGGTACTTATTAAGGAATTTATTTAATAAATAATTCAGATTAGTCCTGTAAATAATATTATTTTTATTTGATGATATTATTTACAGGATTTTTGATTTAGAAGGATATAAAAATTCCAAGTTTTATATTTCAAAATAAATTTAAATAATTGAGAACTGTCCACAGTTTATATAAATGTTTATATAAACAAATGTAAATGTTTTATATAAAATTGATAAATATATAAATATTTCAATAAAAATTCATAAAATTAATATATGAAATTAGTGAAATCACACAAAATAACGTTTACAAAACAAATGCTATTGAATATTCATATAAAACATTTATAATAATTATTAAAGGAGGTACATCGGTTTGAAAGCAAGTATAAGAAAAATAAGTGAGATTACAGGTTATTCACCAGCCACAATATCAAATGCCTTAAATCGTAAAAAAGGCGTAAATAAAGAAACATCAGATGCAATATATAAAGTAGCTAATGATATAGGTTACGTAAATCAATCAAAGATTTCTAGAATTTTATTAGTGATCTATAAAAGAGATGGATCAATTATTGATAATTCACCATTTTTTACAAACCTCCTTGAAGGTGTAGAAGCTGAATGCAGAGAAGAAGGATATGATTTGACAATATGTAATTTAGACAGAAGAAGTATTTCTTATGATTCACGTCTGAATGAAATATTAAATGACAAGACAGCAGGGGTTATTATGTTGGGAACTGAAGCCCTGGATGAAGATTTTGAAAGATATAAGAATGCCCAATGTCCATTGGTAATATTAGACAGCTGGAGCACTACCATGAATTTTGATGGAGTACTGATTAATAATGCAGATTCTGCTAAAAATGCAGTAGAGTATTTAATAAAAAAAGGACATTCCAAGATTGGATATTTAAGAGGGAAATTCCGTATTAAGGCATTTAGTGCAAGAGCAACTGGATATTCCAGAGCCCTGCATAAAAATGGATTTGATGTTAATGAAAAATATATTATTACACTAGGTACAACAATGGATGGAGCATATAAAGATATGCTTTCATATTTAGAAACGAAACCTGAACTTCCAACGGCGTTCTTCGCAGATAATGATATGATTGCCCTTGGCGCTATGAAAGCATTAATAGAAAAAAAATATCGGATACCGGAGGATATCTCTCTAATTGGTTTTGATGATCTGGTATCTAGTGAAATATCCACCCCAAGACTGACAACCATTAGAGTATTTAAACAAGAGATGGGCAAAATGGCAGTAAGAAGGCTAATTGATGTGATTAAAAATGGTAATGGAATAAAGACTAAAACTCAGATCTGCACTGAATTTATAGAAAGAGATAGTGTGAAGAATCTGACAAGATAAATTTATGGAGGAACAAAATGAACAGGGTTAAAATTGGACTAGCACCTACAAGAAGAAGCATTTTTAGTGCACCGGATGCAATAAAATACGGAAATCTTACAAGAGAAAAATTAAAACAGTTAGGTGTAGACTTTGTTGATATCACTGATATTAACGAAGAAGGACTGCTTTATAACGACGAAGACATGGAAAGGATTACAGAGAAATTTAAAAAGGAAAAAGTGGATGGATTGTTCCTCCCACATTGTAATTTTGGTACAGAATATGTTTGCGCCAGATTAGCAAAAGAGCTGAATGTACCGGTATTGTTATGGGGGCCCAGGGATGAAAGACCAGATGAAAATGGAATTCGGTTAAGAGACAGTCAATGTGGACTATTTGCTACTGGAAAGGTATTAAGAAGATTTAAGGTCCCATTCACATATATGACAAACTGCAGGTTAAATGATGCTGAATTTGAAAGAGGTGTAAAGGATTTCTTAGCTGTCTGCAATGTAGTTAAAACATTCAGAAACACAAGAATATTACAGATATCCACCAGACCTTTCGATTTCTGGTCTACTATGTGTAATGAAGGAGAACTTCTTGAAAAGTTTAATATTCAATTGTCTCCTATCCCAATGCCGGAACTTATTTATGCAGTAAAGACAGCAAAAGAAAAAGGCAGTGAAGTTGAAGAAGTAATTAAATATATAAAAGAAAATATGAACGTTAAAATTAGTGATGAAGCTTTAAAGAATGTAGCAGCGATGAAAGTTGCAATGAAGGGCTTAGCTAAGTCATATGGATGTAATGCAATAGCAATACAATGCTGGAATTGTCTGCAGTCAGAACTTGGGATAATGCCTTGTGCAGCAAATTCTTTATTAAATGATGAAGGACTTCCGGTTGTATGTGAAACAGATATACACGGAGCAATAACAGCATTACTTGCAGAAGCAGCAGGTATGGGCGAAACAAGATCATTCTTTGCTGATTGGACAGTAAGACATCCTGATAACGAAAATGGAGAGCTGCTTCAGCACTGTGGTCCTTGGCCATCTTCAATAGCTAAGGAAAAACCAACACTTGGCTACCCATTAGCTTTTGATTGCCCAGGCGCAGTAGAAGCAGAGGCAAAACATGGTGATGTTACACTATGCAGATTTGATGGGGATAACGGAGAATATTCACTTCTTTTAGGGAATGCAAAAGCAATAGATGGGCCATACACAAAGGGTACTTATCTATGGGTAGAAGTTGAAAATCTAAAGAGACTTGAGGATAAGCTTGTATGCGGACCATATATCCATCATTGTGTAGGAATTCATAAGAATATTGTCCCGGTACTATATGAAGCTTGCAAATATATTAATGTAAAACCTGATCTTTATGATCCCATTGAAGAAGATGTAAAATCTTATTTAAGAGGAGAATAGAAACTTTAGATAAAATAAATCAAGGAGGAAACGATGGAAAATTTAACAGCTTTGTCTTTTGAACTTAGAAAAGACGTAATTGATATGATTTACAAAGCTAAAACAGGTCATATTGGCGGAGATTTCAGTGTAATGGAAATTCTTGTAACTCTTTATTTCAAGCATATGAATATTACTCCGGAGACTGCAGCTGACCCTGAAAGAGACAGATTCATTCTCAGCAAGGGACATTCTGTAGAAGCATTATACAGTGTTCTTGCAAAAAAAGGTTTCTTCCCAAAATCTGATTTAGAAACATACTCACAGTTTACGTCAAAATATATAGGACATCCTAATAATAAGGTAAACGGAATAGAGATGAACTCAGGCTCTCTTGGACATGGTTTATCAGTTTCAGTTGGAATGGCAATTGCCGGCAAAATGAATAAATCATCTTACAGAGTGTATACAGTAATGGGTGATGGTGAACTGGCAGAAGGATCCGTATGGGAAGGTGCCATGGCGGCAGGACATTATAAACTGGACAACCTTACTGCATTCGTAGACAGAAACCGCCTGCAGATTTCCGGCTCAACAGAATATGTGATGACACAGGACAGTCAGGATGAAAGATGGAGCAGCTTCGGATGGAATGTAATACATGCGGTGGGAAATAACATAGATTCATTAGACAGAGCAATTCAGTCTGCAAAAGATACAAAAGGAAAGCCAACTATAATAATTGCAGATACAATTAAGGGCTATGGAGTATCTTTCATTGAAAATTCAGCACCATGGCATCATAAAGTACCAAGCCAGGAAGAATATGAAAAAGCATCAGCAGAAATTGAGCAAAGGAGGCTTGCTGCAATTGAGTAAGATAGCAAATCGTCAGGCAATATGTGATGTTTTAGTTGAAAAAGCAAAAACAGACAAAGACATAGTGGTATTATGCAGCGATTCCAGGGGCTCTGCATCCTTAACAAAATTTGCAGATACATACCCTGAACAGTTTGTAGAAACCGGGATAGCAGAGCAGAACTTAGTATCAATAGCTGCTGGTCTTGCAAAATGCGGAAAGAAATCTTTCGCTGCTTCCCCAGCAAGCTTCTTATCTTCAAGAAGCTTGGAACAGGCAAAGGTAGATGTGGCATATTCAAACACCAATGTTAAGTTAATCGGAATAAGCGGCGGTGTCAGCTACGGAGCTCTTGGAATGACTCATCATTCTTGCCAGGACATCGCAGCTATGGGATCAATCCCAAATATGAGGGTTTACATTCCAAGTGATCATCTGCAGACAAGAGCTCTTATTGAAAATTTGTTAAAAGATGAAAAACCAGCTTATATCCGTGTAGGACGTAATGCAGTAGATAATGTATATGAAGAAGGGAATGTTCCTTTTTCACTTAATAAAGCAAATGTTCTTCATGAAGGTTCTGATCTTACAATCATAGCCTGTGGAGAAATGGTAAAACCAGCAGCAGATGCTGCTAAGGCTTTAGAAGAAAAAGGAATTGAAGCCCGGGTTCTTGATATGTACTGTATAAAACCAATTGACAAAGAAGCAGTAGTAAAGGCAGCATTCGATACCAAAGCTGTAATTACAATAGAAGAACATACATACATCGGCGGTCTAGGTGCAATGGTTGCTCAGATAGTATCAGCCACTTATCCTAAAAAAGTAATTAATCTGTCCCTGCCGGACTGCCCGGTAGTAACGGGAAATTCAAAGGAAGTATTTGATTACTACGGATTAAATGAAGAAGGCATTATAAAGACTGCAATGGAGCTGGTGGGTTATGCCAAGTAAGTATATATTATCAATAGATCAGAGTACTTCAGGAACAAAAGCTTTACTATTTGATAATTCAGGAGATTTAATTGCAAGATGTGATTTATCTCATGATCAGATAATCAATAAAAAAGGATGGGTAGAGCATAATCCAATACAGATATATGAAAATACATTAAGCGTTGTAAGAAATGTAGTTGAAAAGGCAGACATTGATAAAAACCAGATTACTGCTGTAGGCATAAGCAATCAAAGAGAGACAGCCCTGGTTTGGGATAAGAAAACAGGGATGCCGGTATATAATGCTGTGGTATGGCAGTGTGTCAGAGGACAAGCTATCTGCAATAGAATTGCAGATGAAGGCTTTGGTGATATGATTAAAAGCCATACAGGTCTTAACCTTTCCCCATATTTTTCAGCCGCAAAAATTGCATGGATTCTTCAAAATGCGGAAGGCATAAAAGAAAAAGCGGAAAGAAAGGAACTTTGCTGCGGCACCATGGACAGCTGGCTGGTATATAAACTGACTTGCGGGACTTCCTTTAAAACTGATTATTCAAATGCCTCCAGAACACAGATGTTTGATATAAATGAATTAAAGTGGGATAAGGATATATGTAATTTGTTTGGAATTAGGGCAGAAATGCTGGCAGAAGTATGTGACTCCAATGCAAATTATGGAGAAACTGATTTTAACGGATATTTAAATAAAAAGATCCCAATTCATGGAGTTTTAGGAGATTCCCATGGAGCCTTGTTTGGACAAGGCTGCTTAAATCCCGGCATGATAAAAGCCACATATGGAACAGGTTCCTCAATTATGATGAACATCGGAGAAAAGCCCATATTCAGTAAGAATGGCATTGTAACTTCTCTTGCCTGGGGTATTGATGGAAAAGTAAATTTCGTACTGGAAGGAAATATAAACTATACAGGAGCTGTTATAAAGTGGTTAATTGAAGATGTTAAATTAATTCAGTCACCAAAGGAAAGCGGAATAATTGCAGCTAGTGCTAAACAGGAAGACAGAGCTTATCTGGTTCCTGCATTTTCAGGGCTTGGTGCTCCTTACTGGGATAGTAATGCAAAGGCAACACTCTGCGGAATGACAAGGACAACGGGAAAGGCAGAAATTGTTAAAGCAGCAGTGGAGTGCATAGCATATCAGATATCAGATGTAGTTAACTTAATGAGTGAAGAATCAAAAGTTAAAATTGAAGAATTAAGAGTTGACGGAGGTCCTACAAAAAATGAATATCTGATGCAGTTCCAAAGCGATATTCTGGACATTCCGGTAAAGGTTCCAAAAATGGAGGAGCTTTCAGGAATTGGTGCAGCATATTTAACAGGAATCAAAGTAGGACTTTATGATAAAGAAAAGCTGTTTTCCCGAATGGAAGGTATGTATTTTAAACCCCATATGGTAAACGATATCAGAGCAAGTAAGTATCAGGGGTGGAAGGATGCAGTTGCAGGCACTCTGACAAAGTAATATTATTTTTGAAGACTAACGGAGGAAACTTCGTAATCTATAAAACTATTAATAATTTTAGGAGGGTTTTTTAATGAAAAGTTTCAAAAAGGTATTGGCAACACTTACTGTACTAACAATGATAGGATCAGCTTTTGTAGGCTGTGCAAGCAAAACTGCCAGCACAACACCTACAGAAACAAAGAAATCAACTGCACTTAAGGGTGGCGGAGCAAATCTGATTTACATAATAACTCCATAACATTCAAATCCTTTCTTTAAAACTGAAGCTGAAGCTGCAGAAGCAAAAGCAAAAGCTTTAGGATATGAAGTAAAATCAGTTTCTCATGATGATGATCCAACAAAACAGTCAGAATTATTTGATACAGCTATATCAGAAAAAGCAGCAGCTATAATCTGCGACAACGCCGGATCAGACGCAACAGTAGCAGCAGTTAAGAAAGCTAGAGATGCAGGTATCCCAACATTCTTAATAGACAGAGAAATAAATGAAACCGGTGTTGCAATTTCTCAGATTGTTGCTAACAACTATCAGGGAGCAAAGGCAGTAGCAGAAATATTCGTTGAAGCTATGGGCGAAAAAGGAAACTATGCTGAATTACTAGGAAAAGAATCAGATACTAATGCTGGTGTTAGATCAAAAGCATTCCATGAAGTTATAGACCAGTACAAAGACATGAAATTAGTCGCTACTCAGACAGCTAACTGGGAGCAGACAGAAGCATTCACAAAGATGGAAACAATTCTTCAGTCCCACAAAGACATTACTGGTGTTGTCTGTGGAAATGATACAATGGCTATGGGCGCAGCAGCAGCTATAAAGGCAGCTGGTTTAAAGAATGTTAAGATCATTGGTGTTGACGGAAGTGATGACGTAAGAGATCAGATAAAATCAGGAAACATCACAGCAACAGCACTACAGCAGGCAGCTTTAATTGCTGAAATGTCAGTTCAGCAGGCTCAGGATTACCTGAAGAATGGCAAGACAGGATTAGATGAAAAACAGCTTGTAGATTGTATAGCTATCACAAAGGATAATGCAGATAAATTATCAGCATTCAAATTTGCAAAATAACTTTCACTATCATTTAAAAGGGTAAAAAGCTTAAGGTACGATTTTATATAATATATAATCGTACCTTATCTAATAAAAAAATAGTATTTTTAATCTTTTCTTAACTTAGAATTGAAGCAATAAGTAAAAATTAAAAATATACATTAACTTTCCTAATATATTATTGGTTTATTTAATCTTGGAATTATGAATTAGAAAACAAATTGTTTTAAATACATTATTAATATAAATGTTTAATGGATAATGGAGGAAATATGCGAAAAAGATTTTTATTGTTATTAATGGCAGTAATGTTAATTATGTCAACATTCACAGGATGTATGAAAATTGTTAAGATTGGTGAGGAAGGTAAACTTACCGGTGAAGTTAAATTTAATGCCGGAGATGACGTTGCAAAAATTTGGGATTCAGCAGCTTTGCCTGAATTAAAGGGAAAAGCAGTAGATTTGGCTGCATTCTTAAAAGAAGCAAAGGGTGATCTTAAGTCCCTAGCAGGCAAATATGGAAAGTATTCCATGGGAAATTCAGGAGATCTTACCTATACTGTAAAAAGCACAGCTACAGTTAAGGAAGTAAATACAGAAAAAAAAGCAGGCTACCTGGAAGTTACAGTAAGCGGTTATTCAGGATCGGCTAAAATAGAGATACAGGTTGGACCGGTATTTAAGGGAAGTTCAGTAAGAGATGCCTTAAAGATAATTAAATTTGAAGAATACAAGAACCAGGTCGATTATGCAGCAGTTTCACAAAGCATTAACAATGTTATAAAGAAATCAGTTATTGATAGAGTAGATTTAACTACACTTAAGGGTAAGCAAATTGAATTTACAGGATGTTTCACAGCAGATCAGGATAATCTTATCTTAATTACACCTGTAGCATTGACTGTAAAATAAAGAGGAGGCATGAAAATGGATAATAATGAAAAAACACAGGAAGGTGTTTGCTTACGCGCAGAATGTATTGACAAGATTTATCCTGGGACTAAAGCATTAGATAATGTTTCCTTTGATGTTCTTACTGGAAAGATAAATGTACTGATTGGTGAAAATGGTGCCGGTAAGTCAACATTAATGAGGATTATAGCAGGTATTGAACAACCTTCATCAGGAAAAATTTTTATGGGTGATGAAGAAGTTTCATTCAAAGATCCATCTGAAGCAAGAAAGTATGGAATTGGAATAATTCATCAGGAGTTAAGCTTATTTCCAAACCTTAATGTTTATCAAAACATATTTATGGCTAAGGAAAAAATTAAAAATTTTACCCTTGATAATAAAACTCATGAAGAATTATCTAAAAAAATATTGGAAAGATTGGAATATCCCCTTGACACAAATACTATGGTTGGCGATTTAAAAGTTGGGCAGCAGCAGATGATTGAAATTGCAAGAAACCTTATCCAGGATGATCTGAAAATTTTAATTATGGATGAGCCAACATCATCTCTAAGCCAGCAGGAAGTTGATGTACTTTTTAAACTGATGAGAGAACTGACTGCATCAGGAATTTCTATTGTATATATATCTCACAGGCTGGAAGAAGTTATGAAAATCGGAGATCATGCAACAATACTGAGAGATGGTAAATTTGTTGCTGAAGCTGATATTAAAGATATTGATGTACCATGGATAGTACAAAATATGGTAGGGTCAGGGAAATCCTATCCTAAGAGAGAAAGAAACATAGACTGGGAAAAGAGAGAAAAAGTACTGGAATTAAAGAATTTGACACTGCCAAAGAAAGGCGGCGGATACCTGCTTGACAATGTTGATTTAGATCTGAAAAAGGGTGAGATATTAGGGATTTACGGACTTATGGGATCAGGACGTACTGAAGTTTTTGAATGTTTAATGGGACTTAGACCTGAACATACCGGAACTGTTGCTCTGGAAGGAAAAGCTTTAGAAATCAAAAATATATCCGAACAGATAGACAGGGGCTTTGCAATTGTACCGGAGGACAGACAGCGTGAAGGGGTAATTCAGACGTTGGATATTTCTAAAAACATATCATTGTCCAGTTTGAAAAATTATGTAAAAGGAATATTTGTTTCTGAAAAGGAAGAAAGCGAACATATTGAGGCAGAAATAAAGGATATTCATATTAAAGTAGCAGATAAGAATCTACCAATATTGTCACTATCAGGAGGAAACCAACAAAAGGTAGTAATCGGAAAAGGTATTCTGACAAGTCCTAAAATATTGCTGCTTGATGAACCAAGCAGAGGAATTGATATTGGTGCTAAAACTGAAGTATTTGATATCATCAATCAATATGCAGACAGAGGTTTGTCAATAATTGTTATATCCTCAGAATTAAAAGAGATTATTGCAGTTGCAGACAGAGTTATAGTTTTGTCTAATGGTATTAAAACTGGCGAGCTGGTAGGAGATGATATCAAGGAAGAAACTCTGGTATTAGATTCATACAAAGGCCATCATGGTCATTAATGGTAAGAAAAAAGGAGAAAAATTATGAATAAATCACAAATATCCAAAAATAATAACAAATTAATAATGGCTCTCTTAAAGGGAAGAACATTAATTGTATTAGCTATATTAGTAATATTTTTTAGCTTTGCTACTCCAACATTTTTACAACCGGAAAGTATGCTGCTGATTGCAAAACACGTTGCATTATTCGGTATACTTGGTATTGGTATGACCTATGTCATAATAACAGGAGGAATTGACCTTTCAGTTGGTGCTATTGTAGGACTTGGAGGTATGATAGCCGGAGGATTGATCAATGAAGGTCTGACACTTAAGTTTTTAGGATATACAATCTATTTCAGTGTCCCAATTATTGTTATCATCACTATAATTTGCGGTGCATTAATAGGAATTGTTAATGGGCTTATAATAACAAAATTTAATGTAGCTCCATTTATTGCAACTTTAGGTATGATGTATGTAGCCCGTGGATTTGCAATGCTCCGTTCAAGCGGTGCTACTTTCTCTAATCTGGTTGGTAAGGTGGGATTAGGTAATACAGGCTTTGAGCTTATAGGAGGCAATATAGGAGGAATTCCTATTGGAGCTATAATACTATTGATCATTGCCGTTATTGCTGCAGTCATACTAAAGAAAACTCCATTTGGATGGCATATTCTGGCTATTGGCGGTAACGAAAAAGCTGCCCAATTATCTGGTGTAAAGGTTAATAAGGATAAGATATTAGTTTATCTATTTTCTGGAGTTTGTGCAGCAATCGTTGGTATCATTACTGCATCACAATTAGTAGCTGCCCACCCGGCTTCAGGTGAAACCTGGGAAATGAACGCCATAGCAGCTACAGTACTTGGCGGAACTTCAATGGCAGGAGGAGTTGGTACAATAGGCGGAACAATTATAGGTGCATTTGTAATTGGTGTAATCAATGACGGCCTTGTTATGTGCGGAGTATCAGAATTCTGGCAGATGGTTATTAAAGGATTAGTAATTGTATTTGCAGTTATTGTCGATCAATTCCAGCGTAACTTACAGGCTAAAATGGCATTACAGTCACGTAATGAAAATAAATAATCAATAACTGGAGGCAAAAAATGAAAAAAAGAGGAATATTAAATGCTCAGCTGGCCGGATATATAGCAGCTTTAGGACATAAGGATACATTTGTTATAGGTGATGCAGGACTTCCAATACCAAAGGGAGTACCAATAGTTGATTTAGCATTATGCGGCGGAGTACCAACCTTTGAACAGGTATTAACCGCAGTATTAGATGAAGCTGAAATCGAATATTACTGCATAGCTGAAGAAATTGTAGATAAAAACCAGCGCTTATTAAAATTTATAAAGGAATCACTTCCTGGTGTTGAAAATGAAATGATTCCCCATATTGATTTTAAAGAAGAAACTAAGAATGTTAAGTTTGCTATAAGAACTGGTGAATTTACACCTTTCCCGAATATAATTTTAAGGGCAGGAGTAGCTTTCCCGGCATAAGCAGGTGTGATTATGAAAATATTAAATATAGGATCCTTAAATTATGACTTTGTATATTCCATCAATCATATAGTTAAACCCGGAGAGACAGAAGCTGCGTCTAAAGTAGAAGTATTTGCCGGCGGAAAAGGCCTTAACCAGTCCATAGCTCTTTCCAGAGCTGGTTCAAAGGTTTATCATGCAGGAATGTTAGGTACAGATGGAGGAATGCTTTTAGATACCTGCAGGGAAAATAATATAGATACAAGCTATATTAAAACAATAGAAGGAAAAAGCGGTCATGCAATAATCCAGGTGGATAAAAATGGCCAAAACTCAATTCTTTTATATGGCGGATCTAACAGAAGCTTAACCAAAGAGTATATTAATGAGGTGCTGGACTATCTTGAAAAAGATGATTGGCTGCTGCTTCAAAATGAAGTGAATCTTATCAGCTATATTATTGATAAAGCATACCAGAATGGTATAAAAATAGCACTTAATCCATCACCTTTTGATGGTGCAATAACAGAATGTGATTTATCGAAAGTTACCTTATTTCTGCTAAACGAGATTGAAGGTGGGCAGATAACCGGAAAATCAAGCCCAAATGAAATTCTAAACTGCATGATTGATAAATATAAACAGGCAAAAATTGTTCTGACATTAGGAGAACAAGGTGTAATTTACAGGGACAGTAAAAGCGAAACTTCCCACAGCATATTTAAGGTTAAAGCAGTCGATACAACTGCCGCAGGAGATACTTTCACCGGATACTTCATGCACTCAATTATTAATGATTTATCAATAGAGGAAGCACTTGAATTATCATCGAAAGCTTCTGCTATTGCTGTTTCAAAACCTGGAGCAACAAACTCTATTCCTTATATGAAAGAAGTTATAGAAACAGATTTAGATAAACTGTAACCGGTAATATAATTAAGTTTTGCGTTTAGAAAAAATATTTAAAAAGATAATCTGAAAATTATTACTGTCAATCTAAATTAGTGCAGTAAACATAAAAAGCCCCTGTCTTGAGTTTAAAGATGGGGGCTTTTTAAATGGTATAAGGTGAAGTTTATCAGGGAGCCTGCAGCATAAAACATGGAATTTATAAACCTTATCCAAAAGCATTATGTCATATAAAGTAAATAGCACCAATATATTCTTGACATTATTTAAATTCAGTATTACTATAAAATTGTAAAATTATGTACGATATTACAAAATACAGTCAATAAACTGATAAAGGAGAATTATATTATGAGTATAAGAGTAAGATATACTAAAAAATTAATTGGATTTATAGTATTTTTTGTTCTTATATCAGCAGCAGTTTTATTTAAGCTGCTTACATCAAATAAATTAGTTAAAATCGTAACTGCAGAGGCAGGAATTAAAAATCTTCAGGTTTCTCAGTTTATTAAGAAAAAGAATACTGCAGGTACCTTTGTTACGGATTTATCTTCAATAAATATGAATACTCCGGGAGTTTACGAAATTCAAATTAAAATAGGAGAAAAAGTATACAGCTCAAAGCTGATGATTGAAGATACAAAGCCTCCTAGAGCAAAATCAGCAAATCAGGAAATTTGGTTAAAGGATACCATACAAGCAAAGGATTTTATATCAGATTTTGAAGACAGCACGGATGTGAAAATATATTATAAAGCTCAGCCTGATTTCAATAAGATAGGAGAACAAAATGTTTTTGTTATATTAGAGGATACAAGCGGAAATAAAGCAGAATTAATATCAGTGCTTAAAGTAAAAGAAGACAAAGAACCTCCTGTAATTAAAGGTACTAGAGATCAGGCATTTTTTATCGATGATAAGATATCTTATAAAAAGGGAGTTACTGTAACTGATAACAGGGACAAGGATATAAAACTTATGGTAGACAGCAGCACTGTAAATATAAAAAAACAGGGAATTTATAAAGTTATTTATAAGGCAGCAGATTCCTCAGGAAATACTGCAGAAAAAATAGTAACAATTAAGGTTGTCACTAAGCCGCTGAATTATGTAAGCAGAGAAGATTTAGATTTGTTAGCTGACAAGGTTCTTTCAGAAATTATAAAAAATGGAATGTCTAAAAGAGATAAAGCTAAAGCTATATATTATTGGGTAAGGGGACATATTTCCTACATTAATTATTCAGATAAGTCTGATTGGGTTAGGGCAGCATATCAAGGTATAAAAAATGGCAAAGGTGATTGCTTTAATTATTTTGCAGTTTCTCAGGAATTGCTTACCAGGGCAGGAGTACAGAATATGGAAATAATAAAGACAGGAGGGCACCACTTCTGGAGCTTAGTAAACTGTGGTAATGGATGGTACCATTTTGATACAACACCACGAAGATCCGGAGGAGTATTTTTTATGTTAACAGATGCACAGCTTACTGAGTACTCAAGAAAAAATGGCAATAGTCATGTATGGGATAGAAGTAAATATCCGGCAACACCACTTAAGTGAAAAAATGTTATAAACTGGTTATTTTCAAGATGAAAACTAAACCAAAATGTAATTATGAAATTTCCTCAAGGAAATTAATTTACAGAAATGAGTTGATAGTAGAATGAGGCTAGGAATTATTGGAGGTTTGGGACCCCTGGCTACAGCATATTTTATGGGGTTAATAATAAATATGACAGATGCACACTGCGATCAGGATCATTTGGAAATGATTATATATAATTATCCGTCGATACCAGATCGTACAAGCTTTATTTTAGGAAAAAGCAAAGATAATCCTGTTATTCCTATGATTAAAATTGGAAAGCAGCTTGAAGCTGAAAAGGCTGATAGGATTTCCATTCCATGTATTACGTCTCACTACTTCTATGAATCTCTTACTGAAAACATTAAAGTTCCTATAATAAATATTATAAAAGAAACAGTACTTTATCTGAAGGAAAAAGGTGTATCTAAAGTAGGATTAGCAGCTACTGATGGCACAATATCCGCAAATCTGTTTCAAAAGGAGCTTACAGCTCAGGGAATAAACTATGTTATACCTTCAGTTATTAATCAGAAATATGTTATGGACCTGATTTATAAAGATATTAAAGCTGGCCTTCCGCCGGAAATTTCCAAGTTTGAAAGTATTTCAAAGGAGCTTAGGGAAAACGGTGCAGAGGTAATTATCTTAGGCTGCACGGAGTTATCCTTAATAAAAAGAGATTATAAAATCCGGGGGAGATACTTAGATGCTATGGAGGTTTTGGCCAGGTCTTCTATTCTTTCCTGTCATGGATCATTAAAAAAGGAATACGAAGATTTAATTACAAAATAAGGAGAAAAATATGCAGAGTAACGTATTAGAGTATTTAGAAAGTACAGTAAAAAGAGTTCCTGATAAAATTGCTTTTGCAAACGAAAAAGAAGGCATTACATTTAATCAGCTTTATAATCGGGGAAGAGCTATTGGAACATTTTTATATAAAAAGGGGATTTATAAGCAGCCTGTTGTTGTTTTTATGAAAAAACATCCTAATACAGTTTCAGCATTTTTAGGAGCCTTATATGGAGGAGATTTTTATGTGCCTATTGATGAAGAAATGCCTCTTTTCCGCATTGAACTGATTTTAAAAAGCTTAAATCCAAAAGCTGTTATTTGTGACATATCATCTAATAATATAATGGGAAAAATAGATTGTAACTGCAGCGTCTATATGTATGATGAAATAATAAGGACGAGTATTGAGGATGATGTAATAAGTAATATCAGAAGATCCTCAATTGATACTGACCCTATGTATGTTGTATTTACCTCAGGTTCAACAGGAATTCCAAAAGGAGTGATTGGCTGCCATAGAGCAGTTATTGATTATATTGATAATTTATCAGAGGTACTTAAAACAAATCAGGAAACAGTATTTGGAAACCAGGCTCCCTTATACTTTGATGCATGTTTAAGAGAAATATATATAACGTTAAAATTCGGAGCCGCAGCCTATATCATTCCTAAAAGCTTATTTATGTTTCCTTTAAAATTAGTGGAATTTTTAAATGAATATAAAATAAATACAGTATGCTGGGTAGTCCCTGCTTTAACAATGATATCTTCCTTTGGAACCTTTGATAAGATAGTGCCCGGGAATCTTAACACCATAGCCTTTGTAAGTGAAGTATTTCCTATGAAGCAGTTTCATATATGGAAGAAAACCCTGCCAAACGCTGAATTTATTAACCTATACGGACCTACTGAGATAACCGGTGTATGCTGTTATTTCAAAGCAGACCGGGATTTTAGAGAAGATGAAGTTCTTCCTATTGGAAGACCCTTTAGAAATACAGACATTTTACTTCTTGGCAGCAATAATAAAGTACCTGAAAAAGGAGAATTGGGAGAAATCTGTGTAAGGGGTACATCCCTTACCTTAGGCTATTATAAAGCATTTGATAAAACCAAGGAGGTATTTGTTCAAAATCCTCTAAATGAAGCCTATCCTGAACTTATTTACAGAACCGGGGATCTGGGAAAGTTAAATGAAAGAGGAGAACTTCTATTTGTATCACGGAAAGATTACCAGATAAAGCATATGGGACATCGCATTGAGCTGGGAGAAATTGAAGTTAATACAAATATGATAGATGGAATTTATGGTGCCTGCTGCGTTTATAACAGAAAAAAAGAAAAAATTGTACTATTTTATACAGGCAATATAAGTTCAAAAGAGGTAACTGCTGAATTAAAAAAAAGGCTGCCAAGATATATGCTGCCAAATTACATTCAGGTTTTAAACACTATGCCCTTAACACCAAATGGTAAGATAAACAGAGCTTTATTACAAGAAAATTCAAATAAAAAGGAGTAATTATTATGGAAGAAATATTAAAAATTTTACAGGATTTACATCCGGATGTGGATTTTGAAACTTGCGATACTTTAATTGATGAAAGCATTTTAGATTCCTTTGATATTATAACAATAATTTCTGAAATTGACAGTGAGCTGGATATAGCCATACCGGCAGAAGATATTATACCTGAAAATTTTAATTCAGCAAAAAAATTATATTCTTTAGTCCAAAGATTATCTGATGAAGATTAACAGGGAGGTTGTATGCTTTTTACATCTTTTAGATTTATATTATTTTTAGCTGTTTTATTTGCAGTATATTATACAATACCTAAAAAATATCAATGGAAGATGCTTCTTGCAGCCAGCTATCTGTTTTACTTTTTTGCAGGAGTAAAATACATACTTTATATCCTGGCAACCACCATTTCTGCATATTTAATTGCATGGAAAATAGGCATTCTTCAAAAGACTCAAACAGATTTTTTAAAACTGCATAAAGGTGAAATATCAAAAGAAGAAAAGAAAGCTTACAAGGCTTCAATAAAATCAAAAAAATGGAAGTGGCTTCTTTTATGTTTGTTTTTTAACTTTGGAATTTTAGCTGTTTTAAAGTATGGCAATTTTGTGATATCAAATGTTAATTTTATTTTAAATTCTTCTGGAAGCGGAAGACAGCTGTCTTTTTTAAATCTGGCACTGCCCCTTGGTATATCATTTTATACATTTCAAATTATGGGGTACGTCATAGATGTTTACAGGGGAATATATCCGCCGGAAAAAAATCCTTTTAAACTGGCTTTATTCCTGTCATTTTTTCCCCAGCTGATTCAGGGACCCATAAGCAGATTCAATGATTTATCAAAGACACTATTTAAAGAACACTCCTTTGATTCAAGGAATTTAAGTTTTGGACTTCAAAGAATAACCTGGGGTTTCTTTAAAAAAGTAGTAATTGCTGACCGGATAATTGCAGCAGTTAATACTATATTTAAAGACCCGGAAACATACCAGGGCTCCTTTGTTTTTATTGGTATGCTTTTTATGCATTCCAGCTTTATGCAGATTTTACCGGTGGAATTGACATAACTATAGGAATAGCGGAGGTACTTGGCATTGAAGTAAAAGAAAATTTTGAAAGGCCATATTTTTCTAAATCCATAACAGAATATTGGAGAAGGTGGCATATTACTTTAGGCACCTGGTTTAAAGAATATGTATTTTATCCTGTTTCAGTATGCAGGCCAATGCTGAACTTATCAAAATTCTCAAGAAAACATTTTGGAGAATCTGTTGGAAAAAGGGTTCCTGTATATATATCTACAATAATAGTCTGGTTTATTACAGGACTCTGGCATGGAGCAAGCTGGAACTTTATTGTATGGGGACTTATGAACTGCACTGTTATTTTAATATCTCAGGAATTAATTCCAGTTTACAGAGCCTTTCATCATAAATTTAATATAAAGGATGCTTTCTTTTTCCGGCTGTTTCAGGTGGTGCGGACTGTTCTTTTAATGAGCTCAATCAGACTTTTTGATTGTTACAGGAATGTACCTGCCACATTTATAATGTTTGGAACAATGTTTACTAGATTTAACATAAATATATTTTATAATGGGGAACTTTTAAAGCTGGGGTTAAAAATCACTGATTACTATGTCCTCATATTCAGCTTTCTTATCATAGTAACTGTAAGTTTGCTTCAAAGAGGCGGAAGCATAAGGAAGAGAATGGAAAAACAAAAGATTTTTGTACCTTATCTCGTATATTATGCACTGCTGATTTTTATCCTTATATTCGGAGCTTATGGAATTGGTTATGATTCAAGCCAATTTATTTATAATCAGTTCTAGGAGGATGTTATGAAAAATAAAAAGCTTTTAATAGGATTAGTTACTGTACTTATTTTTGTGGTAATCATGTATTTATTTCAGCAGCTTTTAATGCCAAAATATATGTCCGGCATAGTAGAAGGATCACTGATTGAAGAATACTATAAAGAGACCACAAAACATGATGTGATTTTTATTGGAGACTGCGAAGTATATGAAAATTTTTCTCCAATTACACTTTGGGAAAAGTATGGAATTACAAGCTATATAAGAGGAAGCGCCCAGCAGTTAATTTGGCAGTCCTATTATCTTCTGGAAGAGACACTAAAATTTGAAAAACCTAAAATAGTAGTTTTTAATGTGCTGTCCATGGAGTACAATGAGCCGCAAAAAGAAGCATATAACAGAATGACTTTAGATGGAATGAAGCTGTCCATAACAAAGCTTAAAGCAATAAAGGCTTCCATGATGGAGGATGAGAGCCTTATAGATTATCTGCTGCCGATATTTAGATATCATTCCAGATGGAGTGAACTTACAGAAGAGGATTTTAAATATCTATTTAAAAAAGATAAGCTGTTTAGCAATGGATATTACATGAGAGCTGACGTAAAGGCTGCAGGGACTGTACCTGCAGGGAAAAAACTACCAGATTACCAGTTTGGCTCAAATGATTATTACTACTTAGACAAGATGGTGAAATTATGCAGGGATAATAATATTCAGTTAGTTTTAATTAAGGCACCTGCCTTATATCCTTATTGGTACGAGCAGTGGGATTCTCAGATGGAACAATATGCAAAAGCAAATAACCTTATGTACATTAATTTTCTTAAATTAACAGATAAAACAGGCATAGATTATAATAAGGATACTTATGACGGAGGCCTTCACCTTAACGTCACTGGAGCTGAAAAACTCTCTGATTATTTTGGAAATATATTAAAAACCTCATACGGCTTAGAGGATAGGAGAAATGATGAGAAGTTAAAGACAGTCTATCAGGGAAAAGTTGATTTTTATAATAATATGAAAGAATCACAATATAAAGAAATTCAGGCATATGGCTATCTGAAAAGATTTAGTAATATTAATCAATAACTTACTAGTTTTATATAGAAAGGAAGATTGTTTAAATGAAAAAACTTAGTTTGCTGTTAATACTGTTAGTCCTTATTTTATCAGGATGTGGAAAAAGTCAGGATACCATAAATGTTTCAGCTGATCCTAAAACACATGGGTTTATATTTGAAGTTAATGGAATTTCAATAGCAATGAACGAAAAAGCTGCTCCGATTATTGAGAAGCTGGGTAAGCCTAAAGCATATTTTGAGGCAGACAGCTGTGCTTTTCAGGGTAAAGAAAAAACATACACATATAATGGTTTTGAACTTCATACCTATGAAAAGGATAAAACCGATTATACGCTATCCATAATTTTTTTAGATGACAGTGTTACAACAAAAGAAGGCATTACTCTTTCATCCAGCCTGAGCGATGTAAAGAAAGCATATGGAGATAAGTTTAAACAAGATAAGGGGCTTTATACCTATGAGCTGGACAAATCAAAGCTTTCCTTTTTAATTGAAAATGATGAGGTTACTTCGGTAGAGTATAAAGCTGGGGACGGTTCTAAATAATTTTATTTAATCGACAAATTGTATAATTCTAAAATTAACTTTTCAGCTTAAAAAAACATTGATAATTTGTTATTTTAAGCTGAAAAATCAGCCGAAAGGTTATTATGCATTTTCCTTAATCAATAATTTGAATGGATGTGATTATTGTGGTAAAGCAAAATCCTATAACATCTAAAGATAAAGCGCAGAACTGGATAATTTTTGGGATACCACTTCTGTTTATTTTTGGTTCACTTATGCATTTTGTTTATGAATGGTCTGGTAATTCAGCTATAGCCGGTATTTTTGCCCCCACTAATGAAAGCGTATGGGAGCATTTGAAAATGACATTTTGGCCTATACTGATTTGGTGGATTGCAGGTTATTATATGCTTGGTAAAAGGCACAAAATATCAGCTGTGCAGTGGTTTGTTCCTTGTGTCACAGCTGAGATTGTATGTCCTCTGGTCATAGTTTGTTTCTTCTATACCTACACGGGAGCATTTGGCATTGAGTCTCTTATATTGGATATTCTTTCATTATTTCTTGGTTTGGCGGCAGGGCAGGGCTTAGCACTTCATATATATAAATATAAAAGATTCAGCCCTAATCGTTTGTACATTGCTGCTGCCATACTGATATTTTTGGCAATAACCTTCACAGCTTTTACCTTTTACCCGCCGCACATTCCGGCGTTTAAGGATTCTTTAACACTGAAATATGGAATTTAAGTTAACATTACTTATGTGCCTGGCCATAAAAATAGTTTAAACGGGAACCTGGTTCCCGTTTTTATCATTTTAGACTAGCTGCTAAAACCAGGCTGCATACAAAAATTAAATTAACTATAATAAATTTTCTCTTTCCTTTTTACTCATTCCCTTTACTACTAAATCATAGGAAAGATCTATAAGCCATTTTATTTTATCATCCTCTAGAGTTTCATCTAATACTACTGTATTCCAGTGTTCTTTATTCATATGGAAGCCAGGCTTAACAGAAGGATAATCAGTTCTAAGGGACAATGATAAATCAGGATCACATTTTAAATTTATACTTAAAACTTCACTATTTATATTAGTCAAACCAAACATTTTTGAGCCTGCTTTAAATACCAATGTCTCTTCATCAAAGGGGAAGTCCTCCCTGGCACCTTTTTTACTAAGACAGTATTTTTTTAACATTTCTAGATCCATGATTCCACCTCATTGCTAATCTATTTTATTTTTAATTCTAAAATAATTAAGAACCGTTCCCATATAGTTTATATCCAGCGGCTGCTGAAATGAAACAAATTAGAACTGTCCCCAAAGCTGTAAATATCAGAACAGTATTTGCTGAGGGCATAAGAGTAAAGCTTTCAAAAAACTCTATTTTGCCGGAATTAGATATGGGCATATTTATTTTCAGCAGAAACAATAATCCATAGCCTATAGCTGAAAATAAAGCAAAACTGCATATCCTGGTTCTTCTCCTTTTTATAAAAACTATGGAAGTACCAACAAATAATATTAAGACAACAACCATCAGTATTAAAATATTTGCCTTTGTTGTACTGATTATTTGATTAGCATCAGGTGGATTACTGCTTATATGGGATGGAAAAAATACATACATTACTCCAATAAGCAGCCATATAAGGCCAATACCCAAAACAGTAAGCATTAAATATAATATTACTGTAAGTACTATGGAAAATAAAAATATATTGAAAACAATGAATTCTCTTTTTACAGGAACATTTTCAAAATTTCTTTCTCCTTTGTGAAATAATATATCAATAAAACAAACGCTGATAACAGGCAAGGCAATATAAAAGAATGTATTTAAAGAGGCAGTATTCCCGAAAAATAAGGTAATATTCATAAAAATCATAATATAAGCTATAAGCATATATT
Source organism: Clostridiaceae bacterium (assembly GCA_041670885.1). Lineage (GTDB taxonomy): Bacteria > Bacillota > Clostridia > Clostridiales > Clostridiaceae > JAJBWD01. The sequence goes on along the minus strand of JBAXYJ010000008.1, from coordinate 1,244 downwards.
TGATTATATTAAACCGGCTTTTCATTTTAATTCCGTCTGAGGAAATTGAATTTAGTAATAGTCTCTGATAAGCAAAAATTTTCTTTAACATGATATCACCTTCCCCATATATAACCTGTAGGAAATCGCAATAGAAATGGGAGCAATTATAATGAAGAGAAGCATTAATGTTATTAGTACCATATTATAATTTCCTAATAAACTAATCCTTTTTAAAAAGGACATTCCATTAGAATTTCCTAAATTATTATTAAGTTCTATAAGAAATAGTTTAAATAATATAGTTTCTAAAAGGATTAAAATCCTGCGAATAAATAATGGTTTTATGAAAAAGACAGGGATGTATATACAGCCTACCAAAATGGATAATAATAGTGATAATATAACATCTTTCCAGATGGTGATGAAATCAATAAATAAGTACTTTTCTCCAATTGAAAGCAAAGTTATCATATTAGCTGCAAATCCAAAAATATAACTAACGATTATTACTATTAGTACATATAAATATATATTCACAATAGTATATTGCTTCGAAACCGGTGGAATTTCATACAATTTATTTGGAGAATTAATTATATAGTATACATAAACTAATGAAAATCCTAATAAAATAAATACATATTGTACTATTCCTTTAATTGAAGCTGCAAAAATAATAAAAAAATTTATTAAAAAAAGTTTTGCAAATTGATGACTGGAATCACCATAGGTCTGGCCTGGTTTCAGGGAATTAGATAGAAGTTTTTGATAATTCAACAATTTTTCCATCATTCTTTTGCTCCCATATAAATCATAATATCTTCAATGGAAGGTCTTGCAGTTTTTATCCCTGAGGCAGCTTTTAGGTTATATTTTGAGCAGCTTAATCCCTCATATCCAAATATGGTTTCTTTTATTCCAATAAGATGGGATTTCAGATCCTCTGTCATAGCTTCTTTAACAATATGAACTAGCTCATAGCTGTCTATCAGGTCATCTTTTTCACTTGACATCAGGATTTTGCCATCATCAATCATGGTTATATAATCAGCTATTTTCTCTAAATCACTGGTGATGTGAGTAGAAAATAAAATAGACTTTTCTTCCTTTTGCATATATTCCAGTAATACATCTATAAGTTCTGCCCTGGCTATTGGGTCAAGACCTGCAGTTGGTTCATCCATTATTATTAAATCTGGATCATGACATAGGGCTAAAACTGCCCCAAATTTCATCTGCATTCCTTTTGAATAATTTGAAAG
>JBAXYJ010000007.1:0-27578 GCA_041670885.1 Clostridiaceae bacterium | reverse complement strand
TTTTATTTTTTATTATAGGCATAGGTTCTTCCCTGCTACCCGTTATTATTCTTCTCCTTGGACTTATTTATATAGTTAAAAAAGGCCGGGCAGCATGCTCTACAGAATTTTTCGGAATAATATTATTTTATATAAATTCCTTATTATTAACTGAGATGATTATATACCAAAAGCATTACGGCGGTGCATTTTTAAATGGCTTCAAAAATATATATTATTCTAAAAGCATTATTCATGGAGGAATAATAAGCTATATTTTAGATTTTCCATTGTACAAGCTATTTGGTAAAACCGGATGTTATATAATATTTACCGGAATATACCTGATATCAATACTTCTGTTTTTAAATAATTCGGTATATGAGATATTAAAAAGTAATAAAGAAAAAAAATCTAAGGATAAACCAGTAATCAGCGAAAAAGCAGAAGATATAAATCAGGGTAAGGAAGAATTTATTAAAAATCTTAACAGTAAAATAAAAATTCTTGATTATATGAAAAAAGAAGACCCAAATCAGGATAAGGGAAAACAGATTAATATAAATGATTATTATAAACCTGCAGAAGAAAAAGATGCAAATGAAGAAATAGTAAGCACATTAGAGAAGGAAATAAAGGAAACCAGCGAAAATAAAAAATTAACCTATGAGTTTCCTCAGGTTGATTTACTAAATAAGAATACACAGGTAGTGCTTAATAAAGAGGATAAAAAAGAACTTTTGACAAGTGCCAAGGTGCTTGAAAATACCTTAGAGAGCTTTGGAGTATCAGCTAAAGTTATTCAGGTATCAAAGGGACCTTCCGTGACCAGATTTGAGCTTCAGCCAAAAACCGGGGTTAAGGTAAGCAAAATAGTAAATCTGGCGGATGACATAGCTTTAAATTTAGCCTCCAGGGGAGTTAGAATTGAAGCTCCAATACCCGGCAAAGCAGCTGTTGGCATAGAAGTTCCAAACAAGGAACTGATGCCTGTTTATCTAAGGGAAGTAATAGAATCCGATGAATTTATTTATTCTAAAGATAAGATTGCCTTTGCTATGGGAAAGGATATAGGCGGAAACTGCGTAGTATCTGACCTTTCAAAGACTCCTCATCTTTTAATTGCCGGTGCTACAGGCTCCGGTAAAAGTGTATGCTTAAATACATTAATAATCGGAATACTGTATAAATACCTGCCGGAAGAGGTAAAACTTTTAATGATAGACCCAAAGGTAGTTGAGCTCAGCGTATTTAACGGGATTCCTCATCTTTTAGTTCCTGTGGTTACCGACCCTAAAAAGGCAGCAGGAGCACTTTATTGGGCAGTTAATGAAATGACTAAAAGGTATAAACTCTTTGCAGATAATAATGTAAGAAACATAGAAGGCTATAATGAGCTTTTAAGCAGGGGAATTATTAAAGAAAAGCTGCCCTTTATTGTTATTATAATAGATGAATTAGCAGACCTTATGATGGCATGCCCAAATGAGGTTGAAGATTACATAGCCAGGCTTTCTCAGATGGCAAGAGCTGCAGGAATGCATCTTGTTATTGCAACTCAAAGACCTTCTGTTGACGTTATAACCGGGGTTATAAAAGCAAATATTCCCTCCAGAATATCCTTTGCAGTTTCCAGCTCAATAGATTCCAGAACTATTCTGGACTCTTCCGGAGCAGAAAAGCTTTTAGGAAAGGGAGATATGCTTTTTCTACCAATAGGAGAATCAAAAGCTGTGAGAATCCAGGGAGCCTTTATTACTGAAGATGAGGTAGAAAAAGTAGTTGAATTTATTAAATCACAGGATAATAATGCTGAATATAAAGATGAACTTATAGAGCAGATGGAAAGCAGTGATACATCAGGTGATTTTGAAGGCAGCAATCAGGATTCTCTTTTGGAAGAGGCTGTGAGAATTGTGATTAATGCAGACCAGGCATCTACCTCTCTTCTTCAAAGAAGACTAAGAGTAGGCTATAACAGAGCTTCCAGGATAATAGATGAGATGGAAGACAAAGGCTTTATATCAGGAAGAGATGGCAGCAAGCCCAGGCAGGTACTTATTACCGAAAATGAATTTGTCAATTATTTCCATGGAAATAATTGATTAAGGAGGCTGAATTAAAATTTATAAATTAGGATTAATCAATTTAGGCTGTGACAAAAACAGAATAGATTCAGAAATAGTATTAAGCAAACTAAGTAAAGAGTATGAGATAACAAATAATGAAATTGAAGCAGATATTATAATAGTAAATACCTGCGGCTTTATAGATTCTTCAAAAGAGGAATCCATTAATGCTATACTTCAGGCTGCAAAATATAAAGATAACAATCTTAAGGCTCTGGTGGTCACCGGATGTCTGTCTCAAAGGTACAAAGATGACCTTTTAAAGGAAATTCCTGAAATAGACGTTATGCTGGGTGTAAATGATTATGATAAACTGTCCGGGGCCATAAAGAGGTATATATCAAAGAAAGAAAAATCAGTTTATGTAACCTACAGCGACTCGGTTATAAATACAGGAAACAGAATATTAACTACATCTCCAAAATCTGCTTATCTTAGAATAGCAGAGGGCTGCAGCAATTTCTGTACCTACTGCATAATTCCCAAAATAAGAGGAAGATACAGGAGCAGAGACTTTGATGATATAATATCTGAGGCAGAAAATTTAGCAAGAATTGGTACACGAGAACTTATTCTTATAGCCCAGGATACATCAATATATGGAACTGATCTTTATGGAAGAAAAAGAATAGCTGAGCTTATAAGCAGGCTGTCTGAGCTAGATGGCATAGATTGGATAAGGCTTCTTTATTCCTATCCTGAAAACATAGATGAGGAGCTTTTATATCAGTTTAAAAATAATAAGAAGCTGCTTCCATACATAGATATGCCGATTCAGCATATTAACAGCAGAATATTAAAGCTGATGGGAAGAAAAACAAGCAGGCAGGGAATAATAGATGTAATTAATAAATTAAGAGAAACGGTACCTGATATGACAATAAGGACTTCTCTTATTACAGGCTTCCCCGGTGAGTCAGATGAGGAGTTTAATCAGCTTATGGATTTTTTAAAGGAATATAAGCTGGAGAAAGTGGGGGTATTCAAATATTCCAGAGAAGAGGATACTCCAGCTTTCAATTTTAAGGATCAGATAAGTGAAAATGTAAAGGAAAAAAGAAGAAAAGAATTAATGCAAAGTCAGCAGATTATATCAAGGGAAATTAATCAAAAAAAATATAATAAAGTTTATAAAGTACTTGTAGAATCTTATGACGGGGTATATTATAAAGGGAGAAATCCTGAAATGGCTCCAGAAATAGACGGCAGTGTTTTTATAAAAAGCGATAAGAGATTAGAGTATGGAGAATTTTATAGTATTTTAATAACTAAATCTTTAAATTATGATTTAATAGGAGTTGTTACCGATGAATTTAGCAAATAGAATTACACTACTGAGAATATTATTAGTTCCTATTTTCTTAATTTTTATAGCTGTTAAAATACCTTATGGTATATATATAGCTACGTTTATATTTATAATTGCATCCCTTACTGATAAATTAGACGGATATATTGCAAGGAGCAGAAATCAGGTTACAAGATTTGGCAAGATAATGGATCCCTTAGCTGATAAGCTTTTAGTAACCTCTGCCTTAGTATCTCTTGTTGAATTTCATATGATTCCAGCTTGGATATCAATGATAATAATTGCCAGAGAATTTGCTATAACAGGCCTTAGGTCCGTAGCTGCTGCAGAAGGAAACGTAATTGCTGCGTCAAAACTGGGAAAGGCAAAGACAGTATCTCAGGTGGTTGCAATAATATCAGCTCTTATTAATATTAATCAAAAACATCCTGTATTTACTTATTTATTTTATATAACAATGGCTGTAGCTGTCGTTATAACCATAGTGTCAGGGGTAGATTATTTTTATAAAAATAGTGAGTATATTAAGGCTGATAAATGATTATAAATTATTTTTAAGACAATAATTTAAAGGAGGTTAAACATTATCTCCTTTTTATTGACTAAATTTAAGTTAAGTATTATAATTAAATAGAACAGATGTTCGTAAGAAAGGAAGTGGACCATAAGATTATGAATAATGATAAAATTAAAGCAATTGAAAATGCTATGAATCAGATAGAAAAGCAGTTTGGCAAGGGTTCTGTTATGAAGCTGGGGGAGCACAGCACTGCTAATGTAGATGCTATTTCCACAGGCTGCTTAGAGCTGGATATAGCTCTTGGTATAGGCGGAGTTCCAAGAGGCAGGATAATTGAAGTTTACGGACCTGAGTCCTCCGGTAAAACTACAGTAGCATTACATATTATAGCTGAAGCTCAGAAAAATGGAGGTGCTGCTGCTTTTATTGATGCAGAGCATGCGCTGGATCCTCTTTATGCAAAAGCTTTAGGAGTAGATATAGATAACCTTATAGTATCTCAGCCAGACACTGGAGAGCAGGCCTTAGAGATTACAGAGGCACTAGTCAGGTCAAGTGCTATAGATGTCATAGTAATCGATTCTGTAGCAGCTTTAGTTCCAAGAGCTGAAATAGAAGGAGAGATGGGAGATTCTCACGTAGGTCTTCAGGCAAGGCTTATGTCACAGGCTCTTAGAAAACTTGCGGGAGTTATTAATAAATCTAAATGTGTTACAGTATTTATAAATCAGCTTAGAGAAAAGGTAGGAGTTATGTTTGGAAGCCCTGAAACAACTCCGGGAGGAAGAGCACTTAAGTTTTATGCCAGTGTACGTCTTGATGTAAGAAGAATAGACAACATTAAAATTGGCGACTCAATTGTTGGAAACAGAACAAGGGTAAAGGTTACTAAAAACAAAGTTGCTCCTCCATTTAAAAATGCGGAGTTTGACATTATGTACGGTGAGGGAATCTCAAAGGTAGGTTCTGTACTTGATGTAGGAGCTAATGAAGGTATTGTTCAAAAAAGCGGAGCCTGGTTTTCTTATGGAAGCATGAGGTTAGGTCAGGGAAGAGAAAATGCAAAGCAGACATTAAAAGAAAACCCGGATTTATGTCTTGAGATAGAAACTAAGATTAAGGAAAAATATAATCTTCCTATACCAGCTAATGTAACTAAAGAAGTTAAGAATAAAAAAGAACCTAAAGAAGTTAAAGAGGCTAAAGAAGCTTAAGAGATAATTTATTAACTTTTAAAAACGCAGGGCCGCCCTGCGTTTTTGTATTTCTTGACATAATACCAAATTTAATATATGATATAGACAAATACTGGTTTAACATGTTCTAATACCTTTGAATATATATGACATCTTCTGTGCTAAATTTATATAGCAATTAAATAGCAAGGAGGTGTTAACTTGAGTAAAAATCAAATTATACTTATTGTAAGTTTTGCCATTGTTATATCTTTAGGATTAGTAATTTATTTTTATCTTAAAAAGAGAATCGCAGAATCAAAAATTGGTAAAGCTGACGAAGAATCAAAGAGAATTATTTCTGATGCTTTAAAAGAGGCAGAAACTGAGAAAAAAGAAACTATCTTAGAGGCAAAGGAAGAAGCTCACAAATTAAGAAATGATTTAGAAAAAGAAATTAGAGAGAGAAGAAATGAAGTCCAAAGACTGGAAAGAAGATTAATTCAAAAAGAAGAAACACTGGATAAAAAGAGTGATTTATTAGAAAAAAGAGATGAAAATTTAAACAAAAAACAGCAGAGTCTTCAGGATCAAGAAGAAAATATAAATCAACTCTATGAAAAAGAAAGAGTAGAACTTGAGAGAATTTCTGGTCTTAATGAAGAGCAGGCAAAAGAACTTTTATTGGATGAAATTAGAAAAGAAGTCCAGCATGATGCAGCAAAAATGGTGAAAGAAATTGAAACCAGAGCCAAAGAAGAAGCAGATAAAAAGGCAAAGGAAATTATAACTTGTGCAATTCAAAGATGTGCAGCAGATTATGTAGCTGAAACTACTGTATACGTTGTTAATCTGCCAAATGACGAAATGAAGGGCAGAATTATAGGCAGAGAAGGGCGTAATATAAGGACATTGGAAACTTTAACCGGAATCGATTTAATTATTGATGATACTCCAGAGGCAGTTATTTTGTCCGGCTTTGATCCTATAAGGCGTGAAGTTGCCAGAATAGCTCTGGAAAAATTAATTGTTGACGGCAGAATACACCCGGCAAGAATTGAAGAGATGGTTGAAAAAGCTACAAAAGAAGTAGAAAATGACATTAGAGAAGAAGGAGAACAGGCTACATTTGAAACAGGTGTACATGGGCTTCATTCTGAGCTTATAAGATTACTGGGAAGATTAAAATACAGAACAAGTTATGGTCAAAATGTTTTAAAGCATTCAATTGAGGTTTCTTATTTAGCAGGGCTTATGGCTTCAGAACTTGGACTTGATCCTACTCTTGCTAAAAGAGCAGGACTTCTCCATGATATAGGAAAAGCTGTAGATCATGAAATTGAGGGTCCACATGCTATAATAGGTGCAGATATTGCTAAAAAACATCATGAGACCCCAAAAATTGTTAATGCTATTGCCGCTCATCATGGTGATGTAGAATCACAATCAATAGAAGCAGTACTAGTTCAGGCTGCAGATGCTATATCCGCAGCAAGACCCGGAGCAAGAAGAGAAACATTAGAAGCATATATTAGGAGGCTTGAAAAACTTGAAGAAATTGCAAACTCTTATGAAGGCGTTGAAAAGTCATATGCTATTCAAGCAGGTAGAGAAGTAAGAATTTTAGTTAAACCAGATCAAATTGACGACTTGGGAGCACTGGAGCTTGCCAGAAACATGGCTAAAAGAATTGAAAGCGAGTTAGAGTATCCGGGCCAGATTAAAATAAATGTTATAAGAGAAACCAGATCAATAGAATATGCAAAATAGAAAATAAATCCTCTTAATTATAGTAAATTTTAGAAAATTTACTATAATAAGAGGATTTTCTATTATTATGTAGAATATTATAAGTAAACGTTTATTGCATATCTATGGGGAGGTTATAATAATGGAGGTATTAAAAGTATCAGCAAAATCCAGTCCTAATTCTGTAGCAGGAGCTTTAGCAGGAGTTATAAGAGAAAGAGGTTCAGCTGAGATTCAGGCAATCGGTGCAGGTGCAATAAATCAGGCCGTAAAAGCAATAGCTATAGCAAGAGGCTTTGTAGCTCCAAGCGGTATTGATCTTGTATGTGTACCAGCCTTTACTGATATTAATATTGACGGCGAAGAAAGAACTGCAATAAAATTAATAATAGGTCCAAGATAAGAGCCTTACAGGCTCTGTTTCTTTGCAGCAGATTATTATTAATTTGTCATTTTGATTTACTTATTTAATATTTAATGATAGTATAAGAATAATATTTATAACTGGAGGTCTTATAATGATATTATCTAAAAAAATAAGTAACATTGCTCCTTCTCTAACTTTAGAAATTACTGCTAAAGCAAATAAGTTAAAGAAAGAAGGAGTAAAGGTTATAAGTTTTGGAGCCGGTGAACCGGATTTTAATACACCGGAAAATATTCAAGAGGCTGCTATTTCAGCTATGAAAAAAGGATATACAAAGTACACTGCTGCATCTGGAATTTCAGAACTTAAAAAAGCTGTATGTGATAAATTATATAAAGATAATAATATAAAGTATAACGAAAACCAAGTAGTAATTTCAAATGGTGCTAAGCAGTCTATAGCAAACACTTTTCTTTCTATACTAAATCCTTCAGATGAAGTATTAATGTCTTCTCCTTACTGGGTGACTTACCCTGAACTTGTTAAATTAGCCGATGGAATTCCAGTTTTTATCCCTTCAACTGAAGAAAATTCTTTTAAAGTCCCAGCGAAAGAATTTGAAAAATATATTACTGATAAAACAAAAGCTATACTTATTAATTCACCTAATAATCCAACAGGTTCAGTTTATAACCTTGATGAACTAAAAGATATTGCAAAGCTTGCAAAGAAATATGACCTTTTTATTATTTCTGATGAAATATATGAAAAGCTTATTTATGGAGATGAAAAACATATATCAATAGCTTCCTTATCAGAAGATGCTTACAGCAGAACCATTGTTATAAATGGAGTATCAAAATCCTATTCCATGACCGGATGGAGAATAGGTTACACCGCATCCTCTGCTGAGATAGCAAAGCTTATGGGAAGTCTGCAGAGTCATTTCACATCAAACCCAAATACCATAGCTCAGTGGGCATCATTAGAAGCTATAACAGGAAATCAGGATATGGTTTATGTGATGAGAGATGAATTTAAAAAAAGAAGAGACTATATGGTAGACAGAATTAACAAAATTTCAGGAATCTCATGTAAAAATCCTGCAGGAGCTTTCTATATAATGATGAATGTAAAAGAAATAATCGGGAAAAAATATGAAGAATTCCATATAAGTTCAGCATTTGAGTTTTCTAAGCTGTTATTAGACAGAAAAAATGTTGCAGTAGTCCCCGGTGAAGCCTTTGGAGTAAATAATTATCTAAGATTATCCTATGCTACATCTATGGAAAATATAATAAATGGTTTAGACAGGATAGAAGAACTCTTAAATATGTTATTATTATAATTGAGGTGGTTATATGAATAAAGAAATTAGTCTTGGAATGCCTATAAGCGGAAAGGTTATAGGATTAATCGAACTAAATGATTATTTATTCAACAAAAAACTTATGGGCGATGGTGCTGCTATTATCCCAAGTGATAATACTGTTTATTCCCCTGCAGATGGTGAGATTAATCTGATTTATGAAACAAAACATGCTCTGGGTATTAAGACAAAGGACGGCATTCAAATTCTTATTCATATTGGTTTAGATACTGCCAGACTTCTGGGAAAGGGTTTTACTTTATTTGTCAGTCAGGGAGATTTAGTTAAAAGGGGAGATAAAATATTAAGTTTTGATTTTGAATACGTTTCACAAAATTCTCCTGTTGAGACACCTGTAGTTATTACTAATTCAAAGCTTATTAAAGATATAACAGTAAACTATAGAGCCCAGTCTATTAATGATGAATTTATGAAAATAAATATAAACGATGAGGGGGAGAAATAATGGTATCGAGAGATGTAACAGTAAAAGGTTCAACCGGACTTCATGCCAGACCAGCCACATTATTAGTTAAAAAAGCATCTTCATTTAAATCAGATGTTTTGATAGAGATTGATGGCAAAAATGCTAATGCTAAAAGCCTGATTGGCGTATTATCATTAGGCGTTAAAAGCGGGTCTGTTGTTAATATAACCACCAGCGGTGTTGATGAGAAGTATGCTTTAGAAGAAATATTAAAATTAATTGAATCATTAAATGAATAAAAGGCTCTTAGAGCCTTTTTTCTTTGTGTATAAGTCCTTTGCTGCTTCTAATTACAAATGCAAGCATCAGCAGTGCGGAAGCTCCTACTAAAATATATACAATTCTGGCAACAGCGCCGCATCCGAATATAAAACCAATAAGATTAAAATTAGTAAGCCCTAATATACCCCAATTAATCCCGCCAATAATTAATAATATAAAAGCTATCTTGTCTAATAAATTAAATTTATACATATTGCACTCCCAAACTTTAATTCTAATTAATTATATTAATATATTGAATATTTTATTACTATTGAATGATAATATATTTAAAGGGGAAAATTATAATTGGTACTCATATAAAATTGTATATTGTTTACTTATTTACGAACAATATATGTTTATTATTTTATATTTTATGATATAATATGAATGAATAAAATATATTAAGCTTTATTGTACGGAGGAAAATATGAAAAATACATACGATACACCATTTACTAAAAGATATTCTTCAAAAGAAATGTCTTATTTATTTTCAGAAGATAAAAAGTTTAAAACCTGGAGAAAATTATGGGTTGCTTTAGCAGAATGTGAAATGAATTTAGGATTAAATATAACAGAGGATCAGGTAAATGAGCTAAAAGCAAATCAAGATAATATAAATTACGAAGCAGCTGAAAAAAAAGAAAAGGAAATCCGTCATGATGTGATGAGCCACGTTTATGCTTATGGGATTCAGTGTCCTAAAGCAAAAGGCATAATTCATCTGGGAGCCACCTCCTGCTATGTAGGAGACAACACTGACATAATAATCATGAGGGAAGCTATGCTTTTAATCAGGAAAAGACTTCTAAGTGCTATTGATGCTGTTAGAAATTTTTCTATTAAGTATAAGGATCTTCCCTGCCTGGGATTTACTCATTTCCAGCCGGCTCAGCTTACAACAGTTGGAAAAAGAGCTTCACTTTGGCTTCAGGATTTAATTTTAGACCTGGAACAGCTTGACTTTGTTATAAGCACCATAAGATTCAGAGGAGTAAAGGGAACCACAGGAACTCAGGCCAGCTTTATGGAACTTTTTGAAGGTGATGAAGAAAAGGTTAAAACTCTTGATAAAATGGTTTCAGAGAAAATGGGGTTCCATAAGAATTATTATGTAACCGGACAGACATACCCCCGAAAGCTGGACTCAGTTATACTAAATGTTTTATCCCTGATTGCACAAAGTGCTTACAAATTCAGCGGTGATATAAGACTTCTTCAAAATATGAAGGAAATTGAGGAACCCTTTGAGAAAAGCCAGGTTGGATCATCTGCTATGGCATATAAAAGAAATCCTATGAGATCTGAGAGAATCAGTGCACTAGCTAGATATATAATAATAGATTCTCTAAACCCGGCAATTACAGCTTCTACGCAGTGGTTTGAAAGAACTTTAGATGATTCAGCCAACAAAAGAATATCCGTATCTGAAGGATTCTTAGCATTAGATGGAGTACTCAGCCTTTACACAAATATAGCATCAAATCTTGTTGTATATGAAAAAGTAATTAAGTCTCATGTAGAAAAAGAACTTCCTTTTATGGCCACAGAAAATATTTTAATGGAAAGCGTTAAAAAGGGAGGGGATAGACAGCTGCTTCATGAACGAATAAGAATTCATTCTATGGAAGCCGGAAAAAGAATAAAAGAAGAGGGACTAGATAATGACCTTATTTCAAGAATTATAAGTGATAATGCTTTCAGTTTATCTGAAGATGAAATTAAAGAGGCTATAAATCCGGAAAAGTTTACAGGAAGGGCAGCTTCTCAGGTAACTGAATTTATAAGTGACATAGTTGATCCTATTCTTCAGGAAAACAAAGATCTTTTAGGAATTGACACGGTTATAACCGTTTAATTTAAAAATTTAGAAAATAGAATAAGTAAACAATAGAGAATATAGAAGGATAAATTCTATATTCTATTTTTTTGTATAAATTAGTTTTCCACATAATGTTAATAAGCTGTTTACAGTAGGGAAATTCCTTAACAGTCACAATTTAATACCAAAATGTGATTTACATTTTAAGGTATAATTATGCATTCTAGCTAATAAATTATTCGACAAAATAGTATTTTTTATTTATTTTTATACATTTTAAAAATATTATTAATAATTTTCATAAAAAAGAAGGATTTTGCCCCCTCTTTGGCGAATTATATATTCGCTAAATGTTTATTTAGCGAAGTTGACTATAAAATTCAATAAAAAAACGGAGGATAATATGAAATATGATTTAAATTCATTATATGATCAAGCCCTGCCAGCTTCTTTAAGTAATTTCCTTAATTATTTAGATACCATAAGAGGAAAATCAGTTAACACTATAGCCGGCTATAAAATTGATCTTACAATGTTTTTCAGATTTTTAAAAATGTATAAAGGATATACTGATAAAAAAACAGAATTTAACGAAATAAAAATAAACGATATAGACAAGGATTTTTTAAATTCAATTACTCTGCCGGACATATATGCCTTTATTTCCTTTGTTGAAAATTACAGGGATAATAAAAGCTATGCCAGAGCAAGAAAAATTGCAGCTATCAGATCTTTTTTCAAATATCTCCATACAAAAGAAAAAATATTAAAAGAAAATCCGGCTCAGGACTTAGAGACTCCAAAATTAGAGAAAAGAAATCCTATTTACCTGACTCTAAAGGAAAGTAAGAACCTGCTTAGCTCCATAGACGGAGATAATAAGGAAAGAGATTACTGCATCATAACATTGTTTTTAAACTGCGGCTTAAGACTCAGCGAACTTGTATCAATTGATATACCAAAGATTAAAGGAGATATTCTGACAGTAGTTGGCAAAGGAAATAAAGAAAGGACAATTTACTTAAACCCAGCCTCAATAAATTCTATAAATGATTATCTTATTATTAGAAATGAATTTAATGAATTTAAAGATAAAATTAAGGAAGACAAGGATGCCCTTTTTATATCAAGAAATATGAAAAGAATAAATAAAAGGACTGTAGAACTTATTGTTAAGAAGTGGATAAGTAAAGCAGGAATAGAAAACGAAAAAATGTCCCCTCACAAGCTTAGACATACTGCAGCCACGCTTATGTACAAATATGGGAACGTGGATATAAGAAGCCTGCAGCAGATTCTAGGTCATGAAAATGTATCTACCACTCAGATATATACCCATGTAGATTCAGAAAAATTAAGAGAAGCAGTAAATTTAAATCCATTAAGCCATGAAAAAAAGAAATAGGAAGTATCCTTCCTATTTCTTTTTAATGTACAGTCCCGGGTATTCTTCGTTTTCCTCAGCTATTATGTCTTTTAAATCCTTAATATCATCTATAAATTCATATATGAAATCATTTTCCTGAGGATCTTCTTTAATTTCTTCATTAAAGTTTTTAAGCTCTTCCTTGTCCTCTATTATTTCATCAATTTTTACAGCTCTGATATCTATGCCTTCCATACGGAGACATTTACCGCAGTTATTGCATATCTTATTTTTATCTAAATCACAAATATTACACTCATTACAGTTATTACATTCTTTTCCTTCATACAATATACACATTTTAGCCACTATATCACCTCTCATTTGAGATTATATCAAAAACAAATAATTATTTCAACTAAATAGAACATTAGTTTGAAATGGTTTTTATTATATGTTATAATTTTACTTAGAGGTGAATTTTATGAAAGAAAACAGTGAAAAGCAAAACGAAATATATGAGTACATAATTAAAGAACAAAGGGTAAAAGGCTATCCGCCGTCAGTACGAGAGATATGTAAGGCAGTGAATCTTAAATCTACTTCTACTGTATACAATCACTTAATTCACTTAGAAAAAAAAGGTAAAATAAAAAGAGATAAAACAAAGCCCAGAGCTATTGAAATTTTGGGTAAAATAAATCCGGTAAATGAGCTTATACAAATTCCTATTATAGGAAAGGTAACTGCAGGACTTCCAATACTTGCAGTTGAAAACATTGAGGATTATTTTTCTATGCCGATAAATTACGTTAAAGCAGATAATGAACTTTTTATGCTGAATGTTTCAGGAGAAAGCATGATTGAAGCCGGTATATTAAACGGAGATTTAGCAATATTAGAAAAAACCTCATCAGCAATAAACGGAGATATTGTAGTTGCCCTGATTGAAAACGAAGCTACAATCAAAAGATTTTTTAAAGAGAAAGATCGGATAAGACTCCAGCCGGAGAACTCTTCCATGGACCCTATATACGTTAAAGACTGCAGTATACTTGGAAAACTAGTAGGAATATATAGAAAATATTAAGGACCATTTCTGGTCCTTATATTATTTTATTTACAGCAATAAGTATGCCTGTTTTTGCATGATCAAATGTTAAACCTCCCTGAAGGTATCCTATATAAGGCTCACGAATTGGAGCATCACAGGACAGTTCAATGGAAGCTCCCTGAACAAATGCACCTGCAGCCATAATAACCTGATCTTCATAACCTGGCATATCCCAGGGTTCACACTCTGCAAAAGAGTCTACAGGAGAGCCATACTGAATACCCTTACAGAAATTAATAAGCTTTTCCTTGTCATTAAACTTAATTGACTGAATTATATCTGTTCTGTCATCATTATATTTTGGAAGAACTTCATAACCTAAAAGCTCCATTATTCTGGAACATATTATTGCTCCCTTTAACGCTTCCATAGATATATGGGGAGCTAAAAACAATCCCTGGTACATAAGCCTTGTAACTCCAAAGGTAGAACCGCACTCCCCTCCTATTCCGGGAATGGTAAGCCTGTATGCTGTATTATTAACATATTCTTTCTTTCCGGCAACATACCCGCCTGTTGGAGCTATTCCACCACCAACATTTTTAATAAGTGACCCTGCAATAAGATCTGCTCCCACATCTGTGGGCTCATATGATTCAATGAATTCTCCATAACAGTTATCTACAAAAACTATTACATCTTCCCTTATATCTTTAATAAACTTAATGGTCTTCTTTATTTTTTCTATAGAAAGTGATTTCCTCCAGCCATAGCCTGTTGATCTTTGAATATGGATAAGCTTTATGGACTTATCACCTAAAAGCTGAGCTTTAACTTTTTCCAAATCAATATTTTCATCCTTTAAGTCAACCTGCTTGTATTTTACTCCAAAATCCTTTAATGAACCCATATTGCTTTTTTCGTTAATTCCTATTATTCCATGTAGAGTATCATAAGGAGTTCCGCAGATTGAAAGCATTGTATCCCCTGTTCGTAAGTTACCAAACAGAGCAGCTCCGATTGCATGAGTTCCATTAACAAAATGGGGACGAACCAGCGCCGCTTCCGTATTAAATATTCTTGCATATACCTTGTCTAAGGAATCTCTTCCAATATCCCCATAGCCATATCCAGTAGTCATTCCAAAATGGATATCACTGATTCTTTCATCCTGAAATGCTTTAAGAACCTTGATTTGATTATATTCCCTTATTTCATCGAACTTACAAAATATATCCTTAACATCATTTAAAGCTTTTTCATATATCTGTATCACTTCATCTTTAATACCGTATTTTTCTTTTAATATATCCCTTGTTTCTTTTATCATTTTTTCTCCTTTATTAAAATTACCTATAAATATTATCACAATATAAAAGAATAGGCAAATTCCTATTCTTCTTCTAAGTTAATAGTTATTGTTTTTAAAGGATTTACAGTAGATATTGCATGCTTATATATCATAAGCTGTTTGCCTTCATTGTCTATTATCACAATGAAATTATCAAAGCCCTTAACAAATCCCTTTATCTGAAATCCGTTTGTTAAAAATATTGTAACCGGGATTTTACTTTTTCTTGCCTCGTTTAAGAATAAATCCTGCAGATTAGTTATAGTTTTCACTTGATACCCCTCCCCCAAGTTTCTTATTTAAGAAAATTGCATAATAATATTTGGGCTGATTTTTCAGTTTAAAAATAATGAATTATTAACATCTTTTAAAACTGAAAAAGTTAATTTATGAATTATGCAATTTCTTATTTATATATTCTATAATGTAATATATTATTGCTCTATCGTCAATAAAATTGTCTTTATCTATCCATATGACCGCATCGTTTCTTCTAAACCAGGTGAGCTGCCTTTTGGCATAATTTCTGCTGCCCTGCTTTATCTTGTCTATGGCTTCATCTAATGTAAATTTCCCCTCTAAATAGTACAAAAGCTCCTTATAGCCAATTCCTTTCATAGACTGCATATCAGATGTAAGACCAGTTTCTTTAAGCTTTTTTACTTCCTCTAAAAGGCCTTCATCAATCATAGTGTCAACTCTTTTATTTATTCTATCATATAGCTTTAATCGATCCATAGTCAACACAAAATACAAAAATTCATATTTTTTATCTTGTTCTCCATTCATATAATAGTTAAATGGCTTTCCTGATACTTGGTATACCTCCAGTGCTCTGATAACCCTCTTAATATTATTAGGGTGAATGTTATTAAAAGATACAGGATCTTTTTCTTTAAGCTGTGAGTGGACATATTCATTTCCCTTTTCTGCAGCCTGCTTATATAAATAATTTCTATAAGCTTCATCCTTGAATACTGAAGTAAAAGAATAATCATCTATAAGAGAATCAATATAAAGACCTGTTCCTCCAGTTAAAATGGGAAGTTTTCCTCTTTCGTTTATTTCCCTTATTAATTTTGATGCTTTTTCTTTAAAGGAAGCTGCAGTAAATGATTCTGTGGGCTCTAAAAAGTCAATAAGGTGATGAGGAACTCCCTCCATTTCATCTGGTTTTATCTTTGCAGAGCCTATATCCATTCCTTTATAAATCTGCATAGAGTCGCAGGATATAATCTCACCATTTAATTTTTGGGCAAGTTTAATAGAAATATTAGTTTTTCCTACAGCAGTTGGTCCTGATAATATTATAAATTTATCCATACTTACTCTATCCTTTTAAATTTCTTCTCCATATCACTAAGTGAAAATTTTATTATGGTAGGCCTTCCATGGGGGCAGTTAAATGGATCATCAATATATGAAAGATCATCAATAAGCTTTTTTATCTCATCAAGGCTTAGGCTGTCATTTGCCTTTACAGCTGCCTTGCAGGCCATAGTTGCAATCTTTCTCCACTTAATCTCTTCCCTATCCCCGTGTCCCATAGAGCTGATATTATCTAACATATCCTTAAAGAAGCCTTCTAATTGTACTTTCCCTATAAATATTGGAGCTTCTGATATTTTAATAGTATTTTCTCCAAAAACTTCAATTTTAAACCCGCTGTTTTCAAAAATATCTTTATTTTCCTTATATATAATAAAATCTTCATAGCTTAGTTCTATTACTATACCAGACAGTAAAACCTGAACTGCCACATCTTCATTTTTTATTTCTTTCATATACTTTTCATACAATATCTTTTCGTGGGCTGCATGCTGATCTATAAGATAAAGATTTTCATTATCTTCACATATTATATATGTTTTATGATACTGCCCTATAATTCTAAGCTGAGGCAGTTTTCTCTCCCCTATTTTATTATTTTCAATATAATCTTCCTTTTTCTCCTGTGTAAAATCTATAGGAACATTAACATATATGGGAGCTTTCATCTCAGCACTACCTTGTAATTTGTTTATTTCAGGAATTGAATATTCTTTTTTCTCTTCTGTCTTTTCTTTAATTTCATCTATAGGGATATCATTAAATTTATTTATCTTGCTGTTTCTTATTGCTTCATGAACAGAGTCAAATACCCCTCTGTAGATTTCTCTTTCATCCCAAAACTTTATTTCAGATTTTGTAGGATGAACATTTACATCTATAAGTTCTGGGTTTATTTTAATAAATATTATAAAAAACGGGAATTTATTTATTGTTATAAAGGATTTAAATGCATTTTCAGCAGCTGCGTCTATAGTTTTATTTTTAATATACCTGTTGTTTATAAAAATGCTCTGGTTATTTCTGCTGCCCCTGAAAAGCTCTTCACTTCCTAAATATCCAAATACTGAATAGTCCCCAAAATCCTGGTTAAAGCTGAACAGATTTTCCCGTATACTCTTTCCGTATATACTTAGGATTGCATCCTCTCTGTTTCCATTTCCATATGTTTCTATTACCTTTCTGGAATTACTTATAAGTGTAAAGGAAATTTCAGGATATGAAACAGAATACCTGCTTACAATATCAGAAATCAAAGCAGATTCTCTCTGAGGAGACTTCAAAAATTTAAGTCTGGCTGGTACATTATAAAATAAATCATCTACTTCTATTTTTGTTCCCTTATTTGCACCCTGATCCTTAATATAATCAACATAGCCTCCATTAATTAATATTTCTCTTCCATAATCAAATTCAGCTGTTCTTGAAATCAGCTTAGTTTTAGATACTGCAGCTATGCTGGCCAAGGCCTCTCCCCTAAACCCCATGGAGTTTATCTGATAAATGTCCTCCAGCTTTTCTATCTTTGAAGTTGCATGGGTTTTAAATGCCAGCTCAATATCATCAGGATAGATTCCATTTCCATCATCAACGATTAATATGCTTTTTTCTCCGCCCTCGGTTATATCTATTGTTATATTTCTGCTTCCTGCATCTATGCTGTTTTCTATCAATTCCTTTACTACAGAGAAAGGTCTTTCAACAACTTCTCCTGCAGCTATTTTATTAGAAGTATTTCCATCTAAAAATTTTATCCTGTTCATAATGCTTTAGCCTTCTTAATAATATCATTTAGCCTGTTCATAGCTTCCATAGGTGTGATATTAAATATATCAATTGATTTTAAACTATTAATTATCTCATCTTTTTCAAAATCTCCGAATCCCAGCTGCAAAGCTTCTTCTTTTATGGAGAAAGCCCCAGTATTTGCTTTATTTTCCTCCAGCTCGCGCAGTATCTCTCTTGCTCTGTCTATTACATCCTTTGGAATGCCGGCAAGCTTAGCTACCTCAATTCCATAGGACTCATCTGCTCCTCCCGGGATTATCTTTCTTAAAAATATGATATCCGATCCCAATTTTCTAACTGCAATAGAATAGTTTTTAACTCCCTTTATTTTGCCCTCCAGTTTAACAAGTTCATGATAATGGGTAGCAAAAAGAGTCTTTGACCTGAGATTTTTATTTTTGCATATATACTCTATAACAGCCCAGGCAATGCTTAGACCATCATAGGTGCTTGTACCTCTTCCAACCTCATCTAAAAGAATAAGGCTGTTTCTAGTAGCATTTTTAAGTATATTTGATACTTCCCACATCTCTACCATAAAAGTAGACTTTCCGGAAGTAAGATCATCTGATGCTCCGATTCTTGTAAAGAGCTTATCACATACAGATATTGAAGCCTGCTCTGCAGGAACAAAGCTTCCCATCTGGGCTAAGATTACAATTAAAGCGATTTGCCTCATATATGTGGATTTTCCAGCCATATTAGGCCCTGTAATAATCAGAAGCTGATCTTCTTTATTGTTAATGAGTGCATCATTTGCTATGAAGCTTCCTTTAGACAGCATTTTTTCAACTACCGGATGCCTTCCCTCTTTTATAAAAATCTCACCCCTGTTATTAATTTCAGGCTTTACATAACCATTTAAAAGAGCAGCGGAAGCCAGAGAATTTAAAGAGTCAATGTCTCCGATAAGCTTGGCAGTATTTTTCATAGTATAAACATTTTCTTCTATTTCATCTCTTATCTTAACAAATAAGTCGTACTCCAGGCCCATTAGCTTATCCTCTGCTCCCAGAATCTTATCCTCCATATCTTTAAGCTCTGGTGTTATGTATCTTTCTCCGTTTGCCAGAGTCTGCTTTCTTATATAATCATCTGGGACAAGGGAAATATTAGATTTAGTAACTTCAATATAATATCCAAATACCTTGTTATAAGATACCTTAAGAGATCTTATATTCGTCCTTTCTCTTTCCTTTTCCTCTAAATTGGATATCCACTTTCTGCCGTTTCTCTTTGCCTCTCTCAGCTGATCTATCTCATTATTGTAGCCTTCCTTGATAACTCCCCCATCTTTAACTGAAAGGGCCGGGTTATCATCTATTCCTTTATCAATAATATTGTAAACATCCTCTAAAAGGTCAAAATCTTTAAATATTGATTTAAATAATGGAGATGAAAACTCTTCAATTATTCTTTTTACCTTAGGCAGCTTGGATATAGATAATTTAAGCGATATCAGCTCCTTGGCATTAACTGATTTTGATGAAAGCTTTCCTGTAATCCTCTCTACATCATATATCTCTTTTAGATTTTCCTTAAGCTCCTCATGAAGAGATATATTATTTGTAATCTCCTCTACTGCACTTAATCTGTCTTCAATCTCAATTTTCCTGATAAGAGGCTGCTCCAGCCACTTTCTTATCCTTCTTCCTCCCATAGCTGTTGATGTTTTATCTATAACCCAAAGAAGGGACCCCTTTTTTGCTTTATCCCTCATTGATTCTGTAAGCTCTAAATTTCTTCTTGAATTACTGTCAATACTAAGAAAGTTTTCTACGCTGTATAGTTCTATACTGCTTATATTAGATAATGAAGACCTTTGAGTCTCAAATACATAATTGAGCAGGCCGTTAACAGAATTAAGCAAAGTACTTTCCATATTATCTATATCTAATTCCTGAAAACTTTTATGTACATTTTCCTTAGCAGCTTCTTTAAAATACTCTCCCTTTCTTTTTGTAACAGAGACTCCGAATCTTTCATCTATCCCCTTTAGAATATCAAAATCTATAGATTCCGGAACTAATATTTCCTTAGGCTCATACTTTGATATTTCATCATATATGACTCCATAATCTGAGGGAAAATAAGTTGCATAAAATTCTCCGGTGGTTATATCTGTAAATGCCAGAGATACCATTTCCTTATTTGAAAAAATGCTCATGACATAATTATTTTTAGACTCTTCAAGAAAATCATTGTCTGAAAATGTCCCGGGTGTTACTATTTTTATAATATCTCTTTTAACAATGCCCTTAGCCAGTTTGGGATCTTCCATCTGCTCGCAAATAGCTACTTTATAACCTTTATTTACAAGTCTTGAAACATAGTTTTTTGCAGCATGATGAGGTATACCGCACATTGGAGCCTTTTTATCCAGGCCACAGTCTCTGCCCGTTAAAACCAGCTCCAGCTCTTTTGAAGCCAGCTCTGCATCATCAAAAAACATCTCATAAAAGTCTCCCAGCCTGTAAAATAGAATACAATCGCTGCAGCTTTCTTTAGTTACCAGATACTGCTTCATCATTGGAGTCAAGCTCATAATAAACCCTCCTAAACTTCCTCTCCAAACAGGGAAAAGGATTTAGCATCAGTTATTTTAACATTAATCAGCTTTCCTATTGAGCTTTCACTTCCCAGAAAGTTAACCAGCTTTCCTCCTCTGGTTCTTCCGGTTAAAGTTTTTTCATCATTTTTGCTCTTTCCCTCTACAAGGACTTCGTATGTTTTGCCTTGATATTCTTTATTCTTTCTTTCACTTATTGTATTTATTGTATCAACTAATCTGTTAAATCTATCATGCATTGTATTATCTGGAATCTGATTATCATACTCTGCAGCCTTAGTTCCTTCTCTTTTAGAATAGAGGAAGGTAAAGGCAGAATCAAACTCTACTTCCCTGCATAGACTTATTGTTTCTAAAAAGTCCTCTTCTGTTTCTCCGGGAAATCCTATTAATATATCAGTAGTTAAAGTAACATCTTTTACATTTTCCTTAATCATTTTTATAGTACTTAGATAATGCTCTCTGTCATACTTTCTGTTCATTAATTTAAGAATTCTTGAAGAGCCTGACTGAACAGGAATATGAACCTGCTCACATACCTTAGAACATTCTTTTATAGCCTGAATTAAATCTATTGTAAGATCCTTTGGATTGCTTGTCATAAATCTTATTCTCTCTAAGCCTTCTATTTTATCTATCCTTCTAAGCAGATCGGAAAAACTGATGGAAGGATTAAGCCCTTTGCCATAGGAGTTTACATTTTGTCCTAAAAGTGTTACTTCCTTATACCCTTTTGAGACTAAAGTTTTAATTTCAGCTTCTATATCCTCTGATTTTCTGCTTCTTTCCCTTCCTCTTACATATGGTACAATGCAGTATGTACAGAAATTATCACAGCCATACATTATTGTTACAAATGCTTTAATAGAGCTCTTTCTGTCAACAGGAATTCCCTCTATTATTTCTCCCTGTATTTCATGTATGTCAGTTATTTTCTTTCTGGTATTTAAAACCTGATCTAAATATTCTATAAATTTGTAAGAATTAAAGGTTCCTATTATTATATCAACATAAGGAAATTTCCGCCTTATTTTATCCGCCATTCCCTGCTGCTGCATCATACATCCTGTAACCGCTATTATAAGGTCCTTATTATCCTTTTTATATTTTTTTAGTATTCCTATATTTCCATATACCTTCTGCTCTGCATTTTCTCTTACGCAGCAGGTATTATATATAATAAGGTCTGCTTCCATTAATTTATCTGCTGCCTGGTAGCCTTTAGCTTTCAACATTCCTGAAAGCTTTTCTGAGTCCTCTTCATTCATCTGGCATCCCCAGGTCTCTATATAAAACTTTTTATTCAATATTACACACTCCTCTATAATTCCTTAGCTTATAATATTATACCCTATAATTTATCTAAATAAAAGTTGTTATAATTCTTACAATATTTTTATTGATTAGAAAATAAATAATTTTATTTATTTTCTAAATATTATGAAATTTTCACATCAATTTTCGTATAAATATTGAAGGAACGTAAATTTAAATGTAAAATGAAATTAGGTAAGGAAATTGCATATATAACCTTAATTTTTTGCAGCAATTAGGTAAGGCAAAATATAAAGTAAAGATTTTGGAGGTGTTTTAATGAACATTCAATTTTCTGACAGAACTGGTGCGATAAAGGCTTCAGAAATCAGAGAGCTTCTTAAACTTACTGAAAGACCTGAAGTTATATCTTTTGCCGGCGGTCTGCCTGCTCCTGAGCTGTTTCCAAAAGAAGAAATAGCAAGGATTTCTAAAAAAGTATTTCAAGAGGAAGGTGATATTGCCCTTCAATACAGCTCTACAGACGGCTATACTCCCCTTAGAAAAAAGATTGCCGGCGATATAATGAGCCAAGCTAATGTTAACGTAACTGAAGACAACATTATGATGATAAATGGCTCCCAGCAAGGTCTTGAATTTTCTGCCAAGCTTTTTGTCAATGAGGGAGATGTAATACTATGTGAAAGCCCCAGTTACCTTGGTGCAATAAATGCTTTTATGGTATACAGGCCTAATTTTGTTGAAATCCCTACTGATGATGATGGAATGATAATAGAAGAATTAGAAAAAGCACTTAAAACAACTGATAAAGTAAAAATGATATATACTATACCGGATTTTCAAAACCCTTCAGGTAAAACCATGCCGGTGTCAAGAAGGAAAAGAATAGCCGAGCTTGCTAAAGAGTATAATGTTCCGGTTATTGAGGATAGTCCCTATGGAGATCTTATATTTGAGGGCAAAAGGCTTCCTTCTATAATGAGCTTTGATAAGGATGGATATGTTATATATCTAGGAACATTTTCCAAAATATTCTGTCCCGGATTCAGACTGGGCTGGGTATGTGCCAAACCCGAAATAATAAGAAAATATATTTTAATCAAGCAGGGAGCGGATCTTCAGAGCAGCACTGTTTCACAGCTTATAACCTATAGGTTTTTAGAAGAAAACGATATTCAAAAACATATAGAAAAAATTGTTTCTGTATATAGAAAAAGACGAGATGTTATGTTAAAATCAATAGAAACATACTTTCCAAAGGAAGTAAAATATACCCGTCCTAAGGGTGGATTATTTGCCTGGGTGGAACTAAAAGAAAATTTAAATGCAAGAGATATATTTAAGGAGGCTATAGAGCAAAACGTAGCTTTTGTACCGGGAGGTTCATTTTTCCCAAATGGCGGACATGAAAATTATTTCAGGCTGAACTATTCTACTATGCCTGAAGATAAAATTGAAGAAGGAATTAAAAGATTAGGAAACCTGCTAAAGAAATACTATTAAATTTCGATAATAATTAATATATAATTAGGGGGGCTTAAAGGTGAAAGTATCAGATAGAATAAAAAAAATGCAGTTTTCTCCAATCAGAAAACTTGCTCCATATAGTGAAGAAGCTGAGTCTAAAGGAATTAAGGTATACCATTTAAACATTGGGCAGCCGGACATTTTAACTCCGGACACCTTTATAGATGGTATAAAAAACTATAAGGATAAAGTATTAAAATATTCCAGCTCTGCAGGAATAAATCAGCTTATTGAAAGCTTCATTAAATACTATAAAGAGTGGAATCTGGAATTTGACAAAAGTGAAATGCTGATAACAAATGGAGGCAGCGAGGCGATACTTTTTGCAGTAATGGCCATAGCAGATGAAGGAGATAATATATTAATTCCTGAACCCTTCTATACAAATTATAATTCATTTTTGGAGCTGGCTTCAGTTAAAGTTAATCCATTTATGACAAAAGCAGAAGAAGGCTTTCATCTGCCAAGTATGGACGCTATTTTAAGCAAAATTAATGACAGAACAAGAGCTATTCTTATAGCAAACCCAGGTAATCCAACCGGAACCGTATATACCTATGATGAAATAGAGATGCTTTGCCGGATTGCTTTAGAGAAAAACCTGTACATTATTTCAGATGAAGTTTACAGGGAGTTTGTATACGATAATCTTAAATATACCTCCCCTCTTTTCTTCGACAGTGTACGAGACAGAATAATACTGATTGACAGTATATCAAAAAGATATAGTGCCTGCGGTGCAAGAATAGGTCTTTTAGCATCAAAAAACAGAGAGGTAATAAACCAGGCATTAAAGATATGTCAGTCCAGGCTATGCGTTGCAACCATTGAGCAGATAGCAGCTGCTAATCTTATAAATACTGATAAGGAATACTTTGTTAAGGTTAAAAAAGAATATGAAAACAGAAGAAACATTATGTATAATGGTCTTAAAGAAATTCCCGGAGTTATATGCGAAAAACCAGCAGGTGCCTTTTATATAGTTGCTAAGCTTCCTGTTAAAGATGCTGAGGATTTTTCAAAATGGCTTTTAACTGATTTCAGCTATAATAACGAAACAGTAATGGTAGCTCCTGCTGCCGGCTTTTATGCAACTAAAGGGTTAGGAGAAGATGAAATAAGAATATCCTATTGTTTAAAGGAAGAAGATTTGAAAGCTTCAGTTAATCTTTTGAAACTGGGACTTGAAGAGTATAAAAAAATCAAATAATGTAAAAAAATCGACCAAGGTCGGTTTTTTTATTGCTTTAACAGGTTTTAATAAGTTTTGAAGGAATATCCTCTTCATTGTACTTTATTATATAATCATCAAGTAAATCTTCAGGTATAGGCTTACTGTATACGAATCCCTGAACTATATCACAGTTATTTTTTTCTATATAATTAAGCTGTGAAAATGTTTCTATTCCTTCAGCTATTACCTTCATATTAAGGTCATGAGCCATATTTATAATAGATCTTATAAGTTTTAAATCCTTATTATCTTTATCTATATTATTAACGAAAGCCTTATCAATTTTAAGAAAATCTATAGGAAGGTTTTTTAAGTATGAAAAGGATGAGTAGCCTGTCCCAAAATCATCTAGTGATATCTTTACACCAATTTCTTTGATTTTATATAAAATATCAAGTATCTCATTATAGGAATTTATTAATACATTTTCAGTTATCTCCAGTTCTATAAACTTAGGTTCTATCCCTGTCCTATTTATTATATCCTTTAATTCATTAGTAAAATTATCATATTTTAGCTGAATTGGCGATATGTTAATAGATATGGTATGATTTTTTTCATGTTTTGCATTTATTTTTTTAATAGTTTTGCAGGCCTCTTCTATTATCCAATTACTTATTGGTATTATCATATTGGTCTCTTCGCAAATACTTATAAATTCAGTTGGATTTATAAAGCCCATTTCACTGCTGTTCCATCTTATAAGCGCCTCAAAGCCCTTAATACTAAGATTATTAATATCAATTTGAGGCTGGTAATATAAAAGAAATTCATTTTTTGAAAGTGCCCTTCTTAGATTTCTTTCAATATCCAGTTTCTTTTTAACTTCATCTCTCATCTTTCCTGTAAAGAATTTATAATTATTTTTGCCCTTCTCTTTGGCAGCATACATAGCGGTATCCGCATATTGAAGCAGTTCACTTTCGTCTTCTCCGTCTTTGGGATAAAGAGTTACTCCAATGCTTACACTGAAATAGATTTCCTTTTCATCATATATAAATGGCTTTTTAAATTTATTAATTATACGTTTTACATCTGATTCCAGCTCTATTCTTCCCTCAACATCCTGAATCAATAATGCAAATTCATCACCGCCCAGCCTAAAGCATAATATATTGTTCTGCAGCTGTATATTTAACCTTTTGCTGAATTGAATTAACACTTCGTCTCCTGCTTTATGACCATAGGTATCATTAATTTTTCTAAAATCATCTATGTCTATATACAAAAGGCCAAAAGCTTTACTGGATTTACTGTAATTTTTTATATGTTTTTGAAGCTCCAGATTTAGATATATTTTATTTGGAAGCCCTGTCAGAGAATCATAATAAGCCATTTTCTTCAGGCTCTGATCTCTTTCTTTAATTTTTGTAATCATTTCATTAATATTATCAGATAAATAATTAAACTCAGTGAAACTATCCATTACTATCATTTTTTCGCACTGACCTTTTGCCACCAGGCTTGTTTGACAGCTTAAGCTATTAAAGGCTTTTTCAATAATTACAGCTCTGAAATACAGAAATAAGGTAATTGAAGCTATTATTATGATTAATACTATAATGATACCTGTAATTATGATAAATATAGGCTTTATTGCAAAGTAATAAGGCTGACTGACTGCCACATACCATCCTGTAGTCTTATTAGCTGTATAGCTTAACATGATTTTCTTATTGGTTTTATCTTTATAAATAAAAGAATCAATTTTTTCTGATCTATTTTTAATATTTTTTATTAAATTTTCATCTGCTGATTTATTATTAAAGCTGGTTTTATTATTTGATATATAAATTCCGTTTTCATCAATAACTGAAATTTCCAGGCCATTACTGATTAAATCTTTATATGAGCTTACTATGTCTTTTAAATTAAGATAACCTAATAAAATATATTTATTACCGGGATATTCTAATAAAGCTTCTGGGGCAGCTGGATTTTTTGAATTTAAATTTCCTGACCAAAATACATTTTTTTCTATAGCTGCCTTATAATAATCTTCTTTAGATCTGTCAGCTCCTCCTTCGCTGTCTTGTTTAGGAAAAGAATCAATAACCAGTCCATTTTTATTTAAAATTTCAATTTTTTCAAATATCTTGTTACTGCTTAATATACTGTTTAATATATTACCTGCATTTCCCCCATTTTCTATAACACTGTCAGCATATTTTAAATTATCTAAAGGTTGATTTAAATAGGTGTTTAAATTTCTGCTGATATTTTCAGAAATCATTTCGTCATTGTTCATAACGCTTAAACTAAAATACTTAATTAAAACCATAGAATCTATAAGCAATATTACAATTGCAGAAACGATTATAATAAACAGGTAATTTTTTAATATAAAATTTTTTAATGAACCCTTTTTTTTCATAAAACTACCTCACAATTGCCGAATATTGTTATAATTAATAATTTTTTCAATAATTTTGCACATTTTTACATTATCTAAATTATACCATATCAACAATAGTTCTGATATATAAATAATATAGGAAATTAATAATAATTTGGCTATTTATTGTAAAATACTATTCTTAGGTATAAAATTACATTACAATATGATATTTGAGTGATAACTATGAAAAAAAACTCACTTTTAGAAACGTTCAAGGAAAAATCAGAATAGCGGAGACAAGAAACATAAGTATATTTAATATGCTTAAGGGATATGGAAAGGTTATTAAAAATATATTAAGCACTCCTCAAACTGTATTCACTTTAGCAATAATGCTTATAATGAACATAGTAAGCATGGTAAATTCCAGCTTTTGGTCTGTAATTGTAACTGAAAAAATTCATATCAGAGCAAATACCATAGGAATGTTTCCTTTTATCAGGTCATTGATTATGATGATATTCTTCTTTACAATAATACCAAAAATGAATGTACGAAGATTTAAAAGGCCATT
>JBAXYJ010000006.1:0-28823 GCA_041670885.1 Clostridiaceae bacterium | reverse complement strand
GCTATTTTATCAAATGTTTTATGCAACTTTTATAATTTCTTCAATTATAAGATCAAGAACATCAATAACTTCAATAACTTCAATAACTTCACTATTGTTTATATCCATACCTAGCTTATCAAATAAATCAAAAAGATTATCATCGAGTTCTCTAAGTATTTTCTTTTGTATTATCTTATTAATATCTGAACAGATTATCAAGATTATCTTTTTTAATGTTGTTGGTATCGCTTCTAAATACTTTAAGTAACCACAAATAAAGTATGCAAATACTAAGACTTCCTCAAACAATTTATTCTATCGATAAGTTGTTGTTTGGGGTTTTCTTTTTCTATAACCATATGTTACTAAATTTTTTAGTATTGTCAACGTTTTTTTACTGTTTTTTGATTACACTTTATTTAAATACCTAAATATTATAACATTATATTAAATTTTGTTTTTATTCATTGTAATTTAGAAACTTACACTTTCTACAAATTACATTTTTAAAAGGGTAGAGATTAGATTTCATCTAACTTCTACCCTTCTTTAATTATTTATAAATCTGACCTCTATTTCCAATATCAACAACTATAATTACTAATTCGGTGTCTTTTTTCTCAAATAAAATCCTAAAATCACCAACTCTTAATCTATATAGTTCATCAATTCCTTTTAACTTCTTTATATCCCCTTCTGGAAGTTCAACAATTGCTTTTATTAATCTTTTCTGTGTATCTCTATCTTGTTTTTTTATAAATTTCTCTGCCTTTTTAGTTAATCTTATGTTATAGCTATTCTTCATTTAAGTTTAATTCCCTTATTATATTTTCTAAAGGAATTCCCTTCTCTTTTTTAGATTTATATTCTTCATATAATTTCACTTCATCTTCTGTTGGTTCATCTTCATGTATTTGAGACCATTTTTTTTGTAGTTCTTTTTGCTTTTTTTGTTTTACGTATTCATAAAAATCTAATACTTCTGCTAAAACTGCAGTATCTTGCTCTTTATTAAGTTTATCTATTATCTCTTTAGCTAATGGACTCATAATATCACTCCCTTAAAAAATATAACCTTACTATAATTAGTTTTCTATTATAACTTAATTATATCCTATTTTATAAGTTATTTAAACTAAATTATCCCTTATATAAAAGAATTACCGTTTCTATTTTTCAACTCTTAAAATATAACAAATGGTTTTTAAAAGGGTAGAGATTAGATTTTATCTAACTTCTACCCTTTTAAATTTCTTAGATTTAATTATTTCATTCTTAAATACTCTTTTATAAAGCCACCTATAGTTCCATCCATTACTGCAGATACATCTGAAGTTTCATAGTTTGTTCTATGGTCCTTTACAATAAGGTTAGGATGAATTACATAAGATCTTATCTCTATATCTTGTTCTTTGGTTAGCTTTGAAAGCAGTAAGTATAACCTTACTACTTCGTTTCCAGTTTTTACATTACACCAATGGTATAAATTTAAGCGTTTCTATGTTAGAAGTATTACATTTGTCTCAATAACTTCTGAAACAACTTCAGTTCCAGTAAAATTATTTCTTGATAATTCAAGATACATTCTATTTCTAAACATTCCTTCAGTCATATTGTCTACTGATTTAATCATTCTCAATAATGCAAGTTTTTGTGAGAACATATTTCAACAGCAGGTTACACTACCGCAGTAATTGGTTGATTTTATTAAAAGCTTATTTTCTCGAATATCTTTACCACCAATTTATGAATACCACCGGTCATCGGTGGTCATAATTAAAAATTTTCTGGACCTTGGAAGTGTCTTACTGTTTACTAAATTTAGAGTAACTTAATCAGCTCTTCTAACTCTTCAGATAAAGCTTTTGCAAGTGTAAAATCAGTATCTTTTAAAGCCAATTCTATTTTTGTTTCAATTAATTTTTTCTTTTGTTCAATTTCTAAATAGTCTCTGTCAAAATGACTAGCATAAATCATTTTTCTAAATTTTCTCATACTCATTTTTCTAATTGTCTTATCTTCAATGATTAGGACAAAATCCATACAGTTTACTATAGAATAGAAATCATGAGAAATCATGAGAATCGCACCTTTATAGTTTTGTATAGCTTTTTCCAGTGCTATTTGTGAATAGGTATCTAAATGACTTGTCGGTTCATCAAGAAGTAACAGGTTTGCATAACTTGCAGAAACTTTAGCCAATTGAAGCATATTTTTTTCACCACCAGACAATGACCCTATCTTTTGATTAATGACTTCTTCTTCAAAACCATAGTTTGAAATATATGACGTAATCTCTTCATAAGTTTTAAAACCGTCACCTATGAACTCTTCAAGTATCGTATTAGACTCATTTAGTGTTTTGCCTTGAATTTGAGATAAATAAGCCACTTCAACGTATTCATTTATCTCAATAGAATCATGATTGTTTTTAAAGATTTCTTGGAGTAAAGTCGTTTTCCCTGTGCCATTTGGACCCACAAGGGCTACTTTATCAGTAGATTTAATCTCAAAATTAACATTTTCCAGAAGCAGATCATCAAAACTAGCACTGTAATCATTAACTTTTAAAGCAATTGTTTCCACCATTTCATTATCTGTAACTAGCCTGATATTAGGTTGTTTAATATCTACAAATGGCGTTTTAATTCTATTCTTTTCTAATCTTTCTTGAAGTTTAACTCTAGCGTTTAGAGATTTCCCTCTAGAAGGGTCAGTATACTCAGTTGCAAGAACTCTTAGTTTACTTATTAAGATACCATTTCTCTGAAGTTCTTCATTATCAGCAGCAGCTAGCTCTTGTAACTTTATTTTAGTTTGAAGTAATGAAAAGTTATAATCAATATAGCTTCCGTCAAATTCTTGGAGCTCCATGTTTTCAAGGTGCAGAATTTTGTTGAAACAATGATTTAATATATACCTGTTGTGCGTAATAATTAACATTGTTCCTTTGTGTGAATTAATTAGATCTTTAAGAGAATTAAGGTTCACAAAGTCTAAAAACACATCGGGCTCATCCATAATCATTAAATCTGGTCTGTTTAGCATTTCCTTAATTACTTGAATAAGCTTGAATTCTCCACCACTTAGTTCAGATATCATCATATTTTTACACTTGATTAAGTTTGCAAGATTTAGGCTTTTATCAATAATGTTTTCCAAATCATCCCCATTAATTGCATCAAATGCGTCTAAAGTTTGTTGATACTTTTCTAGTAAAGTATCAATATCCGAAGATGTTTCCATTTGAGTACAAATAGCTGTCATTTCATTTTGTAGTTTAATAAATTTTCCCCCTATATATTCGAAAACTGTAATTTCTTTTATTTTGTCCTGTTGTGAGAATTGACTTACATACCCAACTCTACAATTTGGGGACATCTCTAACTTACCATCGAACATATATTTTCCCGGATCCATAATTATATCTATCAGAGTACTTTTCCCACTGCCATTTGTTCCTATAAAAGCACAATGCTCTCCACCTTCTAATGTAAATGAAATGTTATTATATAGTTCCTTTTGCGGAAATGAATAGGACAAGTTATCAACTTTTATCATTGTTTATCCCCTCTCTTTATCACTAAAAAAGAGCCTATAAAAATAAGCTCTTCAATATATTATCTTATCAATTGGAATTTCACACTTGATTTTTATGTTGCAAAAACATTTTACTGAGTTTAACTATGATAGCATAACACTTTTTTTGACTAAGTTCAATCATATCCTTCAATATTTTTTTGCCAATATTTTTTTGCTACTTTTGCCTACTAAAATTATACACTAAGTTTAAAATGATTTAATGGCTCTAATTTTTTTATATGAATTTAACAATTTAAGATAGAATTTTTCTATGAATAGGTTTGTGGTTAGGTTGTTTTGCTAAAACACCAGCAGCTAATTAATATTGTTACAATTTTCTTTAGATGTAGGTATATCTAAAAGTTTGAAAGTCCCATGGAAAGCAGTTGAAAATTATAGAAAGTAATGTAAGCGTAACAATAAACATACCTGGATTATAGAAATGATATAATAAATAGTAGATATATAAAAAAAAATTCCTGGGGATTTTATTGTACTAATAATTTTGAGCAAGCCAAAAAGTGGGCTAAGAGAAATAGAGAGTATGCTACAGTCAATTATTATACTTACACAAAAAATAAACAGTTAAAATTATGAAAATATGATTTATGAAGGTTAGATTTTTTAGCAGCTTGTAGAAATGGATTTGTGCATGAAAAGGATATTTTATTTTACGTTTGTTCACTCATAGAATTTATAGGAAGAAAAACGAAAAACAGAAGATCAACTATTGTAAAAATACTTGGAAGGAATTACAGAGGCAGCTAGAACTTGCTGATGTTAATCATTGTTTATATTTTGATCAAGTATCAGATGAGATTATAGAGTATTTTAATATCCAAGAAGGTGATTTTGATTCAGTAGGGTTATATAAGTATATTGTACCAAGTTTCCAGGCAATAGGCAAAGAATATCAAAGATTAATAATAGATGTGAGTTCGGAGCAAGATAATATAGAAGGAGAATTAATGGCATAAGTTAACAATTTTAAACCCCTGTGAAACTGCTGAAAATTAATGTCAAATGAAAAATATAAAGTTTGATCCATAAGCACTAACAGGGAAATTACAAACTGGCTATTAAACTATTTATTGTAAAAACTGCATAGAGGCTCGGCATACCAATACCTCTATGCGGTTTAATTATAGAAAAATTTCACTTAACTGATGTAGAACATAAGAACTTATTTTTATAATACTCAAGATCTTAACTGTTGAACCTGGCACTAGCACTTTAGTTTTTACCCTTAAATTGGCAAATATTTATATAAATGGCGGCATAAGCCTTAAGTATATATTAACTGAAAACAACTAAAGGATATAGGGGGAATCATATATGTTTAAGAGCTTTTTAGATCATGCTTCTGATTTCGTTACAAGGCTAATTCATTTAGAAGAGAATATTAACGATGAGCTTTTTATGAAAAGTAGTTTTGAAAGCCTAAAAAAGGAGAATGATGATTTATTTAATGAAAGCCTAAAAAAGGAGAATGATGATTTATTTAATGAAATAACAAATGAAGGATATAAAAAGAGTTACCTAAACCCTGATTATGCTTGTCAGGTATTAGGAAATAAATTAGGGCAGTTGGCTTTTTGTATATATTCAGATATTTTGAATGCAAGTAAATTTGCTTTTACTCATGAAAAAGGCAATTTACTTGAGCTGAAAGCTTTAATTGAAAAACTTAAGGCTCAGCGTGATCAAGAGGAAGCTTTAATGGCCGTGTACAGAGAATTTAAGATGAAAACATTAAGGCTTCAAGTTTCAGAGTTCATGGGGGACAGGTACAATATTAGCAACAATTTTGTAAGAGATATTATAGAAAACTCCAATTTGAATGAATTGAACTATATCTATATGTATGGAAAGAGAATTAGTGAGTATGAAATCTGTGTTGCTAAATTTTTTCAGTCTTACGACAAAGAGAAAATAAAAACTACTGCAAGCTTAATTGTAAATGCTTTTTTCCAAGGCTTTATAGTTGAAAATAAAGAAATAGGTGATAGAAAAGAAATAAGTATAATATTTAATATTGGTCAAGAACTATTAGTCAGGGATATTATGCTGATATTAAAGGAAAAGGGTTACCATGGTTTTGCACCGCTTCCTTATGGAATTGAGGAAAATAAGCAAGTGTCTTATGACCATAGATTTAATAATGCTTTAATACTTGATGAAGAGTTTAAAAACTTATTCATGGAAAAAATTAAGCAGGAATATAAAGAAAAGGAAGAGATACTGTCCAAGCATGCGGGCATTATATTGTTTGAGACCTTTGGAGAAGAACCATTTTCACCTGTTGATAAGAATTCAGCACTAAGATTTTCAAAAGGACAAAGCGGGTATATGGGGGAAATCAGAAAAACCTATAGACTATCCAAAGAAATGTATATACCAGGTCTAAATGCAGGTAATACAATAATAGCATTTCCTTCACCTCAAATAGGACAAGACTTTGAGGAAATATTTGAAGAAATCATGAAAATAAATACATTAGATGTTGATAAGTACGAAAGAATTCAGCAAACAATGATTGATGCACTAGATAAAGCAAACTTTATCCATGTAAAAGGTAAAGGTAACAACAAAACAGATATTAGAGTAAAAATGCATGAGCTTAAAAATCCGGAAAGAGAGACTCTTTTTGCAAATGCTGGAGCAAATGTGAATATTCCTGTAGGTGAAATTTATACTTCTCCTGTATTGAAAGGAACGAATGGAGTATTGCACATAGAAGAAACTTTTTTGGAGGGACTTAGTTATAAAGAATTGCTGTTGGTATTTAAAGATGGTTATGTTACAGAGTATTCCTGCAAGAATTTCCATGAAGAGAAAAAGAATCTAGAATATATAGAGGAGAATCTTTTATTCCTTCATAGTACTTTACCAATGGGCGAATTTGCTATAGGAACCAACACTCTCGCGTATGTGGTTGCAAAAAAATATGGGATAATGGGAAAATTACCATTTCTGATTTCTGAAAAAATGGGACCCCATTTTGCCATAGGGGATACTTGTTTTAGTTTTGTTGAGGATTGTGATATTAAAAGTCATATAAACGGGAAGTACATTGTTGCAAAGGAAAATGAAAGAAGTCTTCTGAGAAACCAAGATGTGGAAAAGGCATACACCGGGTGCCATACGAGTATCTCAATTCTATATGTCAGCCTGGATCTGGTAACGGGCTATACCAAAGATGGGGTAAAGATTGATATTCTAAAAGACGGATGATTTGTTCTCCCGGGAACAGAAGAACTCAACAAACCATTTTGATTGATAAGTTTAAGTAAAGATGTTTAGACGTATATTGTAAAATCAGACCTGCAGATATGCTGAAAACAGCATTGTAATAGTAATCTTTTTTATAAGAAAACTTAAATAAAGCCTTTCTTACTTGCCCATGATACGGTGAACCGTATCATAAGTACCGGAGACTTTCAAAGATAATAAAAAGTCAAATAAAAATGTGGATTGTTCTCCATCTCACATTCATGAGATAATCTCCAGTGTAAACCGGGAATGCTAAAGTACCTTAAGTTTCTTAAGGTACTTTAGATATTTCAAATTCAATCATTGGAAGAACTATATGGATAAACTTACAACTGTATCACATAATTACAACCATCAGGAATTCTTTTACAATCTATTTGATAATATACTCCACTTTTTTATACTTCTGTTTACTGCTATTGGGCTTACCCGGTATTGTCATTTCGACATATCCTAGCTCCAATGCTGGTAATAAATAACTATCTCTAAAGGACGGTCTATGCTTTAATCCTAAAAGCTCCATTAATTCCTTTGTTGAATATTCTTTATTATCCATAACTTCAAGTAATTTTTTGACTTGTTCGGTTACTTGTGCGGTTACTTGTGCGGTATCTGCAATTTCACATAAAGCATCATATACAGCTGTTAGTAAAAACTCCACAAATTTTGCTGAATCTGTATTATGGTCACATTCACCCAGCACTTTATAATATTCTTCCTGCTTTTCTCTGATTAGTGTTTCTATCGGTAACCATCCGAACAATGACTTCCACTTGTAGAGTAGCAAAGTCTGCCACATTCGTCCCATTCTACCGTTACCATCAGCAAATGGATGAATAAATTCAAATTCATAATGAAATACGCAGCTTTTAATAAGTGGATGAACCTCCGCTTTTTTTGCCCAATCTACCAAATCTTTTATCAGATGAGGCACTTGATTTGCGGGAGGCGCCATATGAACCAGTTGTTCTCCTGCAAATACACCTACTCCGCCACTTCGAAAGGTGCCCGCTTCTTTTGTCAGCTCATTCATTAAAACTTTATGGGCTAATAACATATCTTTGATAGAATATGGATTCATCTCTAAAAGTTTGTTATATGCTCCAAATGCATTTTTAACTTCACATATTTCATCCGGTGCTCCAAGAATCCTTTTTCCATTGAAAATGTCTGTTACCTGATCCAGGGACAAAGAATTATTTTCAATGGCTAAGGATGCATGAATCGTACGGATACGGTTATCTCTGCGTAACCTTGGATTGTTACTCATATGGTCATTTATTGATATTTTAGTTATAATTTCAGTAATAGCTGAAACCAAATTTACTGTTTTATCGGTTATTGTATATGGTGGAACATAACCTTTTTCACTCATATTTTTCCTCACTTATGTGCTGAATTTTACACCTTTTATATGCATATTATTTTATTATCACTTGTACTTAATTATACCGTACAATAACTAATAATGCCACTACTTTTTCCCTTTTACTATTTATCCCTCATATCAAAAAAACTCCCTCGCCATCATCCTGGCCGTTGCCAGATTATATTCCTTCTTTAAATACACCTTTACAATATTTACAAACATATTCTTCACCATTTCATCCTCAATATCACAATATGCCTGCATCTCACCAGACAATGCCATAGCAACATATTCAAAGGGCATTTCCCATCAACCTATATAACTTTGCAAGTGACTGTTCTTTTGCCCGCAACTTCACTTCCACATCCTCACATTTGATTCTCAAGAGTTCCCTGGGCTTATCCTCTGAATTTTTAAAAAGAGCAGACTACAAACTCTCTTTTTCAAAGATGACTTTCCCCCACCAGCTTTTCAGGATAATGCTATTGAAACAGATTTACAGGGGGTTTAGCATAATAAAGGGCGAACCGTACCATAAGTAAATGAGGTTTTCTTTTAAAGTGTTGATATGTCTAGGATTAATATGGTTTTAATCTCTTTAACCGCTTACGGTTAATATATACATAGGTAGATGTGTAGAACAATAATCATTAGATTTTATAAAAAGTTATAAAAACATACAAAAATTATATGGATATTATATACAATTATGTTATGCTATATATAGTAAGCATGAATAACATCGCATATATAAAGTAAATAACGAAATGCACTAAATGGATATTGTTTACAGGAGGTAAGGGATTATAAACAAAAGCGGACATAACAAAAATTAAAATAATATGATTGGAGTGATTAGCTTGAAATACCCTTGTTTAAAGCCATTTGTAAATTCATAGCAAAGGCTGCTATGAAAAAATTAAATTATTAGCATATTAAATTGCTTTATTTAGTAGTCTTTGCTCACATCTTAATAAATAATTAGGAGGGCAAGGATAATATGACGTTTGAATTTAGAGTAACTACCAAAAGTGATGTTGAGGAATTTTTAACTTGGAAATATGAGGGTATATATTCATTCTATGATAATAGTATTGATAAGAATAAAATAGAGTGGATACTAAGTTTTATTGATTCAGATAACAATTTTTCAATATATAATGAGGATAATGAGTTGATAGGAAACTGTTCATTTTATTATATTGAAGAATTCTTTTGTGTAGGTGTGCAAATGCGGCCAGATATTACTGGGAAAGGTTTTGGAACGGAATTTGTAAAATCAGTAGTTGATTTTGGAAAACAAAAATATAATTATAACTATATTGACTTAACAGTGGCGAAATTTAATAAAAGAGCCATTAAAGTATATACGAAATTAGGTTTTAAAGTTATTGAGGAATTTGTAAATACTATAAGAGGTGCTGACTATGATTTTGTGGCTATGCGTTTAGTGTTTGATACTGATGAATCAGTTGAAATAAGAAAAGTATAGTGCTGGTAACACTAAGCATCCTTAGAATATTTATTTTTTAGGGCTATTGGATATAATTTA
The DNA here is from genome assembly GCA_041670885.1 of Clostridiaceae bacterium. GTDB lineage: Bacteria > Bacillota > Clostridia > Clostridiales > Clostridiaceae > JAJBWD01. The sequence continues at coordinate 19,065 of JBAXYJ010000006.1, read as the reverse complement.
AGATATGAATTTAAGAGTCTAAAGCACTATTCTTTGCGGGATAGGTGCTTTTTCTCTTTGACATTAAGTTCTATATGAATACCAAGAAATATACAGAAGAATAAAATAGAAAAACCTCACTTGCACTAGATACGGAGAACCGTATCACAAATAAATGCGGTTTTTACTAGAGTAAGTGAAGATACGTTGACAAGGTAAATTTCACTATAGAACACTCTAGATAATTCATTTCTTTAGGAAACGTTGGTATTGTTCAAAAGTATAATAATGAAACCTCATTGGGTAATTGAAGATGCTGGTAGAAAGATGTTTTCTGAAGGTATGGAAGCGGCTGATATGATTATACACCTTAAACCTAACATCTTCGTCAGGAGAATGAGAGTTATGAATAGATTTTTTAAGCAAAAACTAGGAATGGAAGATTGTTTATATACACCTAGTATACATATGCTCAAGTTTATTTTTAAGGCTTTAAGTAATTATGAGACTGGAAAAGATGATTTAGAAGCTAGACTTAATCAATATATTAATAAAGTAGTAATTCTAAGTAGCAATAATGAAATTAAGGATTTTATAGAAAATAATATATATCAATTATTTCGGCACGATCTCATTAGGGGCGTGCTTTGAAAAATCCTGCTCATAGGCATCCAATATTCGCTTTTGAATATTGCGAACCTCATTAAAATCCTTATTTTCACAGAAATATAGCACGGCTTCCGGCATTCCTCCAACAAAGTAATACTGCTTGAGCACATCAATGAATATCTGTTTAAAACTTGTGATCATTTTATAATCCTGCTTGTCAAACAGCCTGACAAAGCGCTCGTTTCCGGTTGCCATCATAAACTCTTTGAAGGACAACGGATAAAGCTTTAGGAAATCAACCTTTCCAACCGGAAAGGAAGTGCCGCCGCGCAGAGCGATACCTAACAGCGAGCCTGCACATATTATTTGATACTGCGGTGCTTCCTCGCAAAAATATTTTAAACTGGAAAGTGCTTTCGGAACCTCCTGCACCTCATCAAAAATAATAAGTGTATTTTCGGGATTAATTTTTCTGCCTGCGTAAAGCTCCAGACCGAGAATAAGCCGTTCGGTATTGAGATCTACCGAGAAAAGCTCGGCCATAGGGCTATTGGAATCAAAGTTGATATATACGGTATTGGTATAAGCCTTTGCTCCGAATTCCTTCATGAGCCAGGTCTTACCTACTTGCCTTGCTCCTTCTATAATGAGAGGCTTACGGTACTTGTTTTCTTTCCATTTATATAGTTCTTCAATTGCATATCGATACATGAAAACCTCCATTCCGGCTATAGCCGGCACAAATAGTAATGAAAGAGTGCCAATTTAGCCATTTACTTCGCAATACTTGTATTTATTGTAAATTTGAAGTATTATAATTACACCTTTTCAGTGTTTTTAAATGTTGCTCTCCCGGTATTTACAAATCTGGAGCTATGGTCAGATTATTGTAAATATGCAGGTGTTATGGCAACAAGGTGCAATGCCATAGCTTTCGGATTATTATTAATCCTTTACCAGTCGAATATTTTTAAAATTTGCCTTGTTTAGGGCTTTTTGTCGTGTTATCAACACCAAAAACCCATCTTTCACACTAACACCTCCAAACATTAATACAATCATAGTACAGTATATTGTTACAAAAAATGCAACGAATATTTGCAAATCTATTTGCATTTATTCAACGAATAAATCTATAGTTTCTTCATTTTAACAAAGCAGTCTACTTGACACAGCCACTTCAATCATTGATAACACCTCCTTAAACTAAAAAAAGGAATGCTCACAGCTCTTATTGCTCTAAGTATTCCTTTTAATTTTATCTAATATATTATATATTTTTTCATTCAATTCTTCTAAAGAAACTTCATGTGAGAACATATTCCCACAGCAGGTTACAACGCCGCCATAATTGGTTGATTTTATTGATGTAGCTAAGCTCAGCCCCATCTGCCTTCTAAAAAGCAAATCTGTGAAGCTGCGTTCACCAATGCATTCCCTCCTGGTTATTCATTGAATATCCGTCTCTTATAACATCATTTATATCTAATGTATTATCCTTTATTTTAATATTTTTAAGTTTTTTAACTGCTCCATAAGGTTCTTTTAATGAAAGCTTATCTCCTCTTCCGGAAATAACCCACAGAGTTTTATACCCCTTAGGTATTGAATGAAGTTCATCTTCACCCTTGCCATCAGTAAAATATACTAATAAATTAACCTTACTATTATTAGCATATTCAAAAACCGGTGTAAATTTAGTACCTCCCCTTGTATTGATCCTGTCTCTAATGTCCTTTATGGAATTGACTTTATACGCACGTCTGATTTCACTGTCACATTCTATAATGGTAATTTCATGATTATAATTTTTTACTATATCCAGTACTTCTTTAATGGCCTGACCAAATTCTTCATCACTGATGCTTCCGCTTATGTCAAGTGAAACAGCAATTTTTGCTTTATAGCTGCTAAGCTGGCCTCTTAAATCTAATCTTTCCGGCTGTCTTCTGTTTCTTCTTGTTATAGTCTTCTTTTTATTGCTGAGGATAGTTCCCATTAAACTTTTAAGATATAAATTCCAGGGCAGTTCCCCCCGGCTGTTTTTAAGTGATGCTATCATGCCTTCCAAATAAGCTGGAATACTGCCTTTTTGTGAATTACTTATAAACTTTTCGGTAAATTCTTTAAGTGTTTTTTCATCTATATCACCGGAATCTTCCCAGATATCATGGGTTTTTTCAGGATCATAATCAGTTTCTATTTTTTCATCCTTATTACTGTCATCCTCTTCTCCATTTTTATCTTCTTCCAGTAAATCTATGGCAGTCTGAAGCTTTTCTGCATAATATTCAAAGGATTCAAAGGGCAGGAGCTTCAAAGTATAATTTAAGTTTACCCATTCCAAAGTAACGGCATAGGGAGGCAGATTATCCAAATATGTATTTACCACTATATCCATAGCCATATTAACAGCGAGTGTCCCAAAGCTTGCCTTAAATTCTTTTGCCCTTATTAAATGCAGGGATAATATATGGAGTATTTCGTGTTTAATAGTACTTTCCATTTGTTTTATATTAAGATTTAAAAAAATTATTGGATTAAAATATATAACATATTTAGCCCCTTTAAAATTCACAGCAGTGGGGCTGCTTATGTCAAATCTGATTTCTCTTGACATTTGAAACAAAAAATATCCATAGAAGTTATCCTTGTCCTCCATAAGACTTAAATTAACTTTATCTACAAGGCTGAAAAACTCTTCCTTAAAATCTTCCGGTATGTTTATCTCAGCATTATCATTATTATGATTTTCTTTTAAAAACGCATTGATAAAATGATTTGCTTTTTCATAAAGCCCTTCTGCAAGGGTTTCAAAATTATTTTCCATAAATTATCACCTTATTGAACTATAAGCTGCAAAATATGATTCTACAAAGGCTTCATTTTCTATAGCAAGCTTGTATACCTGAGTATAACTATTTTTAATATCCTTCATTGTTCCTATCATTAAATCTACAGGATATGTTTTTAAAAACTCAATAAGTCTGTTGATGTAATAATCTGAGTCATAATTATAATTTTTTATATTGGATTCCAGGTTTTTCAGGATATTCTTTGCGGACAAATAAAGCCTTGTATGACTTTCCTTTTTTACCCTTTCTATAACAGCTGCAGAAAGAGAACCCCCTGAGAAAACATCTTCATAGGATATTAGAGGACTGTAATCTGACTCAACAAAGCTGACAAACTCTTCTGCAATGAGTCTCCCTACATTTCCTTTTATAACATTTAAAAATACGGCTTTAGGGATTGAATCTTTTTTCTCCTTATAAATTTTATAAATTTCAGATATTCTTTCATAGCTTCTTGGAGTTGCCCTTATATCATCTTCGTTTATTTTATTAAGATATTCCGGGAAGGTCCCGATAAACTCTATAACCTTTTGCTCAATTCCTGCATTTATTGCCCAATCAATCCACTGAATATAATCAGGTTCCATGTATAACCACACAAATCTGTTTTCCTGGGCTGCATCCATATCTACAACCTGGTAATCAAAATCCGAACCATATTTACTTGAAGGATTCATAGCTGCCAATATTTTTACACCTTCATGCAGCTTATATCCATTAATTTCCCTGTTTAATATTAAATTCATAAGCTCCTGCTGTACTGTATGTTCACAGCGGTTTATCTCGTCTATAAATAAAAGGACTGTTTTCCCTTTAGATATTTCTTCATCAATTTCTCTTAACTTATTATGAACCGCATATACTGTGGTTTTCTTTTCAGCCTTATCTCCCTCATGACTGACTCCGGTATAAGCTTCTATTGTTGGAAGGCCGCCTATTTCACCCTCTTTAAGGAGATTCCCGTCAATAACAATTAAACTCCAGCCTTTTTCTTCAGCAATTTCCCTGGCTAAATCTGTTTTTCCTATGCCGCTTTCACCAACTATTAGAGGTACTTCTCCGGCAGATAGTACTAAGTCAACACTTTTCAATGTATCTGTAAAATTCATTATATCTCCCACCTATATCATCTTTAGCTTTTCATCTACAGCTATTTTTTTTGCCTTTTTACTTCCATATTTATAAATAAACAGTATCTTGTCCATTGGCATAATGTCACTATTCTTATCTATAGTACTGCAATTTAAATAATTTCTCACATATTTTTCTTCAACATCTTCTTTTGATAATTTTTCCTTTAGTACTTGTTCTAATTCATCTATAGATATTTCTTTCATCACATATTTAATCACCAGAATATTTACTTTCAAAAATTCCAATATTTTATTCGTATCTAAATCATCTATAAGATTGACAGCCCTTTCATTATTTTTGACAGCTATAAGCTCTGCATTTAGCCCCGGTGAATTTATATATCTTAATGCATCATAGCTTATTTTTACAGCCTCTTCCTGTACCACTTCAAAAGGCTCATTTATAAACTTTAATGAATCGTAATTTTTTCTTACAGCCAATAACTGAAGTTCCTCACTTGGATTATTAACATATTTAACAGCCCATCCGGCCTGGTTTATAGCTGATTTAATCAGCTTATCTGTTGGATTTTTAATATATTCTAAGTTTGTCCATCCATAATTTATGGCTTTTGTCATCATATCATCTGTAGGGTTGTCTATAAATTCAATGGCCCGGGCATTGTTTTCTATAGCTGATTCCTGCATCTCTCTGGTTGGATTAGCTATATACTTTAACGCAAGTCCATTGTTATTAACAGCCAATAACTTCATATCATCTGTAGGATTATTTATATTTGCTATAGCAAAAGGATTAATTTTTATCATTTCAATAAGCTTTGATTTGTCCATAATGCTGCTTTCCCTCTGTCATTATTTTTATTAAGTTAATCTAAACAGAATAATTATACCACTGCATAAAAAAAGGGTCTATAAATGCTGCTGAAACAATAGTTATCATCATGCAAAAAAGCCGCATAAATGCAGCTTTTAAATGAATTTATTTATGTTAATTGCATTACTCTATGGCATTGCCCTGCTACATATTTATCATGAGTAACTAAGAGAATTGTTTTACCATCTTTATTTAATTTTTTTAGCAGGTCCATAACCATGTCCCTGTTTTTTTCGTCAAGTGAACCTGTTGGCTCATCTGCAAGAATTATATCGCTGGGCTTAAGTATAATTCTTGCTATAGCAGCTCTTTGCTGTTCACCTCCGCTTAACTCAAAAATATGGCGTTTTTCAAAGCCTGCCAGGCCTACATCATTAAGCGCTTCTATCAAGATAATGCAATAAGCATAGAATAATCTCATACTTAATTGAGGAAGGCTATTCTTTTATTATTCATATTGACAGTTTATGTAAGGCGAATTAACATTTATATATAAGTAATAATATGGAAAAGAGATGATTTTATTAATGAAGTCTAATTCAATTTTTCTTGTAGTAATTGCTTTAATAGTAAGTTTGACAGGATGTTCTGTAAATAAACAAAATTTGAAGGCAAGTAATCAAGTACCAAATACCAATACCCCAAAAGTAGACAATACAATTAAGGAAAATAACGAGCTGCCAATTTTATTATCGACAATAGATGATGCAAAAAACGGCAAAGAAATAATCTTTACGAATGGCTATAAAAGTAATTTAATGCCTGAAGGCGAAAAGTATTATATCGTTGAAGCAGGTGCTTTAAAGAGCGATCCTAAACAAGGATTAGCAATTATCAAAACCACAAATAAAGATGGAACAAAAATTCTAACAGAAAAAAAACTTTTAACTCCTCAAAAGCATGGTTCTATAAAAATAGATGGGATTAATGCCTTTAATATGGATGTTACAGCAAAAGACGGTTATAAGTGGATGTTAAATGTATATGACGGCTTTAGAATTATTCCGCAGTAATAAAAATAACTCTGCTTTATATACAAAATCCCAGATGTTTTATCTGGGATTTAATTGATTATATAGATTCTTTCTCTTTATAGAATCTATTCTTAATATATTGAATATAGGCTATGTCACAACTAATGGTTGAAATTTAATGCTTTTTTTAGCAGAGTATATATATGTTCTGCTAACTTATCCCATCAAACTTAATAGTCTTTTAATTAGTCTTTGGAGAAGATTACGAATTTTTCTTTATATATATTCTTAATGCTTTGATAAGTAGATAAATTAAATAAATTACTATTACAGTTGGTATAATCATAATAAACAATAAAAAAATTAAATTGCTCAATAAACTCCCTCTCCCTTCCTATTAGCTAGCCTTATTTTACTATTCTGAATTAATTCTAATACAATTATATAGCAGATATAGTTAATATACTACCATATATTGTTAATCTATTAACCGTTATCTTGTAATAAATTTGTTAGATTTTTCAACCACAGGTTGTAATAGAGCCTTATTTTAAAAAGACTTCCGAAATATGCTATTACTTTATCAAAATCAATAATGTCTCCGTTTGATTCTGTTACAACCCTGATTATTGGATCTTTAACCTTGTAACCTTTAGAAGGATTTACATTCATAAATAATTGGTGCCTCCATATACTTGTGCCAACCTTACCATAAATGACATAGACTTTTTTAAAATAATAATAATTGTAAATATATATTATAGTATTGAAAACTCTTACCTTAGCAATATAGGTAGGAGTATTTTTTATTTTTCGAGGAGGTAGTAACCTTAACGATGATAGAAGTTAGCTATTTAAGAGAGCTTGAAAAGGTAAAATTCTTACCAAAGGAGGTACAAGTAACTATTTATAAAATTGTATCTCAAATATAAATTGTGTTATTATTTAGGAATACATACTATATTTTACAATATTTAAAGAATACTGAAAAATATTTATCTTCTTTGAAACAAAATGCTTACTTTTAATATCCTTAATAGTGTGAGGTGATTTTAATTGGAAGGTCTAGAACTGGATGAATTACTTACAAGTATTTATAACGATACATATAATGACGTCTTAAGATATGTTGTTATCAAGTGTCGAAGTGTAGATGATATTCCAGATTTGATGCAAAATGTATATCTAAATTTCTATAAAAGACTGAGGAAACATGGACAAATTAATGAACCAAAAAAGTACCTTATGAAAATTGCAAAGCACGAATTATTTAAATATTATGGATTACTTAGCTTGAGGAAAAACTTAATACCAGTATTTTCTCAAGCTGAAGATGAGAACTTCTCAAGCCTTGAAGCCCAATTATGTGAAGAAGAAATTAATGATGATGTACTTTTAGTTAAGGATTTATGGCAGTACATAAGAAGCTGTGACATACTGACTTTTAAAATATTTGCATTGTATTTTAATAAGGGTCTTAAAATATGTGAAATAGCTGAAGAACTTAATGTTAAGGAGTCCATGGTCAAAAACAGGTTATACCGCACAATAAAGGAAATAAATAAGGAGTTTAATCTTTAAGGAGGTAAATTTAGTATGAAAAAAAACGAATTTTTCAAAAGAGTAATAGATGATAATATTGCTGACAAACAGCGTATATTGAAAAACACTTTAACTAATTGTAATGAAAATAAAAAGTGTAGATCTGGTAAATATAAAAGGTTATCTTTTAGGTTAGCGGCAGCAATTTTAGTTTTTTCAGTAGTTCTTGGATATAACTTAATGGATGTGTCAAACTCTAATGTATCTAAAACAGCTAATAATACAGACCCAGCAGCAGCAAGGACAGAAAAAAATAGCTTCAAGGTATTTGCCTGCGCTGCAGAAAATAATAATCCTGCTAAGGATGCCAGCTCAAAAATTGATGAAAGTAAAAAAATTGAGTTAAAGTTTAATACAGAAACAGAAGTTCCATATGGTAAAATTTCAAAAGGTAAGCTTATGTCCTATGTAAATGAAAAAGGAGAGAAAACAAAAGAACATGAAGTTACTTTTAATTCAACTTTCAGACTAGAATGGAATGGAGCGAATATAAAATCTGTTGCCTGTACATCTATCAATGGGGAACTGAATTATTTTGATGTTGATATGTTAAAAAAAATGAAAGATAACGGGGAGATAAACATATGTAAGATTGTATTTCCTAATTCCAAGGTTGGTACAAATTTAAGTCAGGAGAATATAATAAAAACATTTTATAAAATGTGGAAGTCAGGAGAGCTTGATGAATATAAAAACAAGTATTTTGGTGGGAAGGATATTGATCTGAAAAATTATGGCTATAGCTATGGTACCGATTATATAACAGGCAATTCATACATAGCAATTCATAAGCCTGAGCAGAAAACTCCACCATATTTTCAGAGTGGATTAAAGGTAAAAGTTAATTCAAATAAAGATGGAGTTTTTGTTGGTTGGGTTCCTGTAAAGGCAGTGGATATTTTAAAAAAAGAAAACTCTTCTGATAATTATGAAGATTTACCCAGCGATACAATAACTGCTGATGTTGAGTTTGAAGATGGGCAAATACTAACTAAAACTATCAATTTATCCTTCAATAAAGAGGGAAATCTAGTAATAGAAGTTAAGTAATAGTATGAGTACAGAATTCCCACTTAGAACTTCTACAAATTGCAGCGTATAATATAAAATAAAATTAGCTGTTGAAATGCAATTTAATACTCAATTCAATTAGCATCTAATAAACTTTGTCATGAATAATTGGAGGGATTATAATGATTGAAATACCTGAAGCTTTAACACTTGCCAATCAGATTAATAATACAATCAGCGGAAAGCAGATTGTGAATGTTGTAGCTGCACATACTCCACATAAATTTGCGTGGTATCATGGAGACCCACAAAAATATCATGAGATACTTGTGGGAAAGACTATAAACATGGCAGCTGCCTGTGGCGGTATGGTTGATATTAAGGCTGATAATACAACAATACTTATTTGTGATGGAGCAGCACTCAGATACCATAAGCAAGGAGAAAAGCATCCTGCAAAACATCAGCTTCTATTAGAGTTTACTGATTCTTCTTCAGTTAGTGCATCAGTTCAAATGTATGGAGGAATGTTGTGCTTTAATGATGAGGATGAGTTAGAATATCCTTATTACAATATTGCAAAGGATAAGCCCTCTCCCCTATCTAATGAATTTAGTAAAAATTATTTTGATAACTTAATATCCTCACAGACTGTGAAGAAGTTAAGTGCAAAAGCTTTTCTTGCAACTGAGCAGCGAATACCTGGTTTAGGAAATGGTGTGCTACAGGATATTTTATGGAAAGCAAAAATACATCCAAAACGTAAGATCAGTACATTGAATGATGAGAATAAGGATGTTTTGTATTGTATGATTAAAGCTGCTCTTTCTGAAATGACTAAGCTTGGCGGAAGAGATACAGAAAAAGATTTGTATGGAAACAATGGCGGATATAAAACTATGATGAGCAAAAATAATGCAGGCTCCACCTGCATTTCCTGTGGTGGAGATATAATAAAGGAAAGCTATTTAGGGGGCAGTGTTTATTACTGTGATAATTGCCAGAAACTTTAAGTCAATATGATGATAATTTGTTTGCTCTAATATTAATGAAATTGTAATTGAATTTTGTATAAGCACAATGTATAATATTAACAATCTAGTTTTAGGAGGAAGTTTATGAGTACACTTAATATTAATAAAGAAAATATAATACATCATCATTACTAGAGACTTGATCTGTTTAAAAACGGATACAAGTCTATTCACATTAGGCTTGTATCTCTGGGTAATGATAAATTAAGTGTAATCATAATTTATTGAACCATGTGGGATATATGCCTGCATGGTTTTTTTGTTAAATAAAAATAATTTATTATTAGGAGTGAGTAAAAATGAAAAAGAATATAATTAAGCCAAGTATACCGGCTGGATTTATGGAATTACTACCAAAAGAGCAGGAAATTTTTAATGATATAGTAAACAAAATTTCAAGTGTTTATGAAAAGAATGGCTGCTTAGCAATTGATACACCGATAATAGAAAAAGCTGAAGTCTTACTTGCCAAAACAGGAGGAGAAACAGAAAAACAGGTATATAGTTTTCAAAAGGGCAAAAATAATCTGGCTTTAAGATTTGACTTAACAGTTCCATTTGCCAGATATGCAGCTCAATATTATAATGACTTAATATTCCCTTTTAAAAGATATCAAATAGGAAAAGTGTATAGAGGGGAAAGAAATCAGAAAGGAAGATACAGAGAGTTTTATCAATGTGATGTGGATGTTATTGGAAAAGGTAAACTAAGCATAAATAATGATGCCTGGGTTATAAGCTTAGCATCTAGGGCATTTAAAGAAATAGGATTAACAAATTATAGATTTCAAATCAGCAATAGAAAAATATTAAAAGGTATATTAAGTGTATTGGAAATAGAAAATACTGCCGATGTAATGATATTAATCGATAAATTTGATAAAATAGGAGAAAAAACATTTATTATTGAACTTAGGAATATTATAGGTACTGATAAAAGTGAATATTTGAATAGAGTTTTGAACATTAAGGGAACAAATCAGGAAATATTGGAAGAACTCTTAAAGCTTAATGTTAGAAATGATTATTTTCTTCAAGGAATGGATGAATTGAAAAAGGTTATTTTAACATTAGGAGTTTTAGGGGTAGATAATAATGAATTTGAAATAAATTTAAAAATTATAAGAGGATTAGATTATTATACTGGAACTGTTTTTGAAACGGTACTATTAGGAAATGAAAGTTATGGATCAATTTGTTCAGGCGGCAGATATGATAACTTAGCAGAAAATTATACAGAAAATATATTGCCTGGAGTTGGAATTTCCATAGGAATAACCAGGTTATTCTTTGTGTTAAAGGAAATAGGTTTTCTGGAAAAATATAATATAAAAAATAAGATAGAGTATCTGATAATACCTATAGGAAATACAATAGAGTATTGTGGAAAAGTAATGAGATTATTACAGAAAAAAGGTTATAGGGCAGCAATGTATTTCGAGGATGATTCCTTAAAGAGGAAATTGAGTTATGCTGATAGATTGGGTGTAAAAAATGTGATATTAATCGGAGAAGATGAAGCTGTAAAAAATGAAGTAAAAATAAAAAATATGTCATCAGGTATTGATAGTAATATAAGCTATACAGAATTATATAAGCTATAAAATGAGCTTGTATGTATATATAAATTCACAACATATTAGGGGGGTACATCATGACAAGAAAATATAATTTATATCAGATTGATTCATTTACAAAGGAAAAATTCACAGGAAATCCGGCAGGAGTAATAACAAATGCAGACGGGTTAACTGATTTTGAGATCCAGAAAATAGCCAGGGAGCTTAATAATTTTGAGACAGCCTTTATCTTTTCTTCAAACAGCAGTGATTATGATGTTCATGTACGTTTTTTTACTCCAACAGAGCCGTACTATAAATGGCATAAATTAATTAAAAACGCCTATGCATTTGCAGTTGGCATTACTATTTTTCGAAATTTTTTCTTTACAAATCAAATGGTAAATTTGAAAGAAGAAATGTAAAGAGGCTTGCCTTTATGAGACAGGCCTATACCAATTTTATCAAATTTTTTAAAATTAAAAAAATTACTGACTTAAAAGGTTGCCACTTAGGTATGTTTAATGTTAAAATAATAAAAATTTATAAATAATTCTGAATTATAAATTAATCATTTAAGGAAATTGCATAATTACCTTTTGGGTTAGTGGAATTATACATTTCCTCATTTATGAAAGGACTGAAGATAAAATGCAGTATTCAAAACTAATAAGTAAATTGCCTTCATCTCCAATCAGGAGAATGATGGTACGGGCAGCTGAAATGGGTGATGTCATATCTTTCAGCGTTGGTGAGCCGGACTTCCTGCCGCAAAGCAGTGTATTGGAAGCTGCCAAGACTGCCATGGAAATCAGTACAAAATATGCCCCTGGTGCAGGACTGAATATTTTGAGAGATACCTATGCAGAATATTTAAATCATACATTAGGAACTGATTATGTAAGGGAGAATGTCATTGTAACGGCAGGCGGCATGTCTGCACTGTTTTTAAGTTTCAGCTGCCTGCTAAATCCGGGAGATGAGGTGCTTTTATGTGCTCCATATTTTACAAACTATGCTCCGGAAGTATTGATGAATAATGGTGTCCCTGTTATGGTAAATGTATATGAAGAAAACAATTTTGTTGTCACATCTCAGGCAATAAGGGATGCTATTACACCTAAAACCAAGGTTATATTATTGAATTCTCCCTGTAATCCTACAGGCGGAATCATAGACAAGAATACATTAATGGAAATAGCAGATATTGCAAAGGAACATGATTTGTTTGATATAAGCGACGAAGTATACAGGCATATTTTATTCGATGAGGAAGAATATTGCAGCATTTCAACTCTTCAAGGGATGAAAGAAAGAACATTAATAATAGACAGCTGTTCAAAGAGTTGTGCAATGACCGGTTTTCGCGTAGGGTTTGCTGCCGGACCGGTAGAATTAATTAATTTATTTACCAGAGCTGTGGAAAATATTTATTCTTCAGTTACCACAGTATCGCAATATGCAGCTGAAGAAGCATTAAAAAATGGTGAAGATTACAGAGCTTATATGTGTTCACAATATGAGGAAAGAAGAAATTATATATGTGCTCGAATCAGTAAAATGGACAAGATATCATGTATTAAGCCTAAAGGGGCATTTTATATATTCGCGAATATTACTAAAACCGGATTAGACGGGAATGAATTTGCCAACAGACTTCTGGAGGAAAAACGGGTAGCGGTTGTACCTGGTGGTACTTTTGGAGACAATGCCAAATATTATATAAGAATGTCATACGGAACTTCAATGGAAAATCTGGTTAAGGGACTGGATAGAATAGGGGAATTTTTAATGGAGATATCAATATGAAGATAGCTGTTTATAACTGTCGTGAAGACGAATTAGAATTTTTTGATAAATTTTCAAAGCAATATAATGTTGAGACAGTCCGTATTAGTGCAGACCCTGATATTGAAACCACGTCATTAGCTAAAGGCTGCGAATGCATAAGCATTACATCCGACAGAATGATTACAAAAGAGTTGTTGGCAGCGTATAAAACATATGGCGTTAAATACATATCTTCAAGAACTGTAGGAATGGATCATATTGATGCAGAATACGCCGGGAAGATAGGGATCAAGGTAGGAAACATTAATTATTCAACAGATGGAGTAGCAGATCAGGCAATTATGCTTATGCTTATGGTTATACGAAAGGTTAAGCATATTATGATCCGCTATTTGGGACAGGATTATACTTTAGCTAAAAGCAGAGGATATGATTTAGGGGATATGACTGTAGGAATTATAGGTACCGGAAATATTGGAACTACTGTTGCAAAACATTTGAGTGGTTTTGGATGCAAAGTACTTGCATGTGGTATGAAAAAACGAGATGAAATTATGAATATAGTTGAATATGTGGACATAGATACATTGCTGACAAAAAGTGATATTATTACTCTTCATATTCCGGCTACAAAAGAGAATTATCATTTCATTGACCAAAAGGCAATTGGAAAAATGAAACCGGGTGTATTTGTAATTAATACTGCAAGAGGAGCCTTAATAGATTCCACAGCACTTATTGAAGCCTTGGAATGTGGAAAAGTTGGAGGAGCAGGACTTGATGTAATTGAAGGTGATCGTGAAATTTATTATCTCGACCACAAGCACGAAGTTATAGGACATCGTGAGATGGCAATTTTAAATGCAATGCCAAATGTTATTCTTATGCCTCATACTGCATTTTTTACTGAGCATGCAGTAAGCGATATGGTGGAAAATTCTATAAAAAATTGCTGTGAGTTTTTCAGCAAATGCCAGGAATAAGCTTTCAGCAGGTTTAATAATTTATTGCTGATATTCTATATTTGTTTATCCTTAATAAAGCTATATTAACCTTCCTGAATCTTCATAATTCTGGATTTCCTTTATAAAATCAAGCATTGGTTGGGAAAGCCATTTGTTTTTATGATAAAAAAGTTGAGACCAGGCTTCTATATTGCAGTCAATAATAGGAACAGCAGCAAGTTCATGTTGTTTTACTGCTTGCTTAACAGTATATTCCGGCAAATAAGTTATACCCAGGTTTTCCTTAACTAATCGTATAATTACATCCGTATTTGGAATCTCCAGTGTGGTACGAAGATAAATATTCTGCTTTGCACATTCATTTTCTAAAATCTGTCGGTAACCTTGATCTTTTTCTGTAGATATTATTGTCTCACCTTTTAAATCCTTTAAATATACCTCTTTTGTCAGCTTTGCAAAGGGGTGATCCGGTGATACCAGCAAAAGAATAGATTCTTTTCTTTCATGAATTTTTATCCAATTTTTATTTTGGAAACGGTTAGTTATGATGTACACAAAGTCAATTTCATTTTGATCCAGCATTTCTGTAAGACCGGTAGTTTCTGAAAGCTTGATTATGAATTCAATATCCGGATACAATTTTGAGAATTTTGAATAGATAGAGGGGAATTTTGAAGAAAGAAGTGATTCTGTTGTACCTAATCTTAGTATGCCATTTCTGACAGTCTCTTTCTTTGAAAGAGCTGAAGCCTCTTCACTTACTTTAATTATCTGCCTTGCATATTCAAAGAACTGCTGCCCTTTGTCTGTCAATTCCACCTGCCTTCCAATGCGGTCAAATAATTTTATGTTTAATTCTTCTTCCAGACGCTTGATCTGAACAGTTACAGTTGACTGGGAATAGCCAAGAGCAAGAGCTGCTTTAGTAAAGCTTTTATATTCTGCTATTTTCATGAACGAAACAATATTTCTGTATTCCATATTACCTCCTATTAAAAAAAATAATGGATATCATCGAAATCATGAATTTTACAAATGTTATAAGGTAGTATATCATGTTTCTAAACAATTGAGAATAACAAAATAAAGGGGTTAAACTAATGAGAATTGTAATTTATAGTTTATTGGATATGGAAAAGGCTTGCTATGACGGGCTTAAAGAAAAATATGGAGCAGAGTTCGTGTTTACTAAAGAATCACCGAATACAGAAAATATTAAATTAGCTCATGGAGCAGATGCAATATGTGTGATTACAACTTCCGTTACATCTGATTTAATAGATGCTTTTTATAAAGAAGGAGTCAGATACATTGCTACCAGGACAGCCGGTTACGACCATATTGATATAAGTCGGGCAAAGGAAATTGGTATGGGAGTTGGGAATTCAACATACTCACCGGATAATGTTGCAGAGTATACAGTTATGCTTATGCTCATGGCAGAAAGAAATATTAAAACAATTTTCAATTCCTATCAGAACCAGGATTTTTCATTAAGAAATATACAGGGATGCCTTTTAAGAGACTTAACCATAGGCATAATCGGAACAGGAAAAATTGGAATGCAGGTTGTCAGGATGCTTAAAGGGTTCGGCTGCAAGATTCTTACATATAACAGAAGTCAGAAGAAAGAAATGCAGGGTCTTGTAACTTATGTAGCTTTAGATGAGCTGTATGAAAAAAGTGATATAATTTCCCTACATATGCCTGCTACTGATGAGAACTTTCATATGATTAACAAAGAGGTAATTAATTCAATGAAGGATGGCGCAATCATTATAAATACAGCCAGAGGAGCTTTAATTGATACAGATGCTTTGATTGAAGGACTTGAAAACGGGAAGCTTGGAGGAGCAGCTTTAGATGTAATTGAGGATGAAACCATATACTACTATAAAGATTTTAAAAATACAGTAATACCTCAGCGAAATATGGCAATACTTCGGGCAATGCCTAACGTAATTCTTACACCACACACAGCATTTCATACAAGACAAGCCCTGGATGAAATGGTTAAAAATGCAGTTGCCGGCTGCATTGCTGAAATACAAGGAAAAGAAAATCCATGGAAAATTGCATAGATATCAATAATAGCAATTATAGGTGTGTAAACATATAAATTAAAAGGAGTGAAAGAACTAATGACAAATAGTAATTATAATATTGAATTTTCAAATCGTGTAACACAGGAGGATTTCCAGGGAAAATTTCTGAAATCCATTTTGAAGGCAATTTCATCATCAAATATCATTTCATTTGCAGGGGGACTTCCTAATCCGATATCCTTTCCGGTAGAAGAGATAGAGACTGCCGCTCATAAAGTGCTGAATGAAAATGGCGTCATGGCATTACAGTACAGCAGCACAGAAGGTTATCTGCCTTTACGGGAATTTATTGCATCAAGATACAGGGATCAGGGATTAGGGGCTTCAGCGGAGGACATTCTGATTACAAATGGTTCTCAGCAGGCTTTGGATATTTTAGCAGCGGTCCTGCTCAATGAAGGAGATTCCATTATCATGGAAAAGCCAAGCTATCTGGCCGCTCTTCAAACATTTCATCTATATAATCCCAAGGTTTTATCAGTAAATTTAAATTTAGACGGAGCTGATTGTATGCAATTAAAACAGCTTGTGGAAGAGCATCATCCTAAGTTTTTCTATTCTGTACCAAACTTTCAAAATCCAACAGGTCTTACCTATACAGAAGAGGTTCGGAAAAGAGCAGCTGAAATACTGAAACAGGACAGAACTATTTTTATTGAAGATAATCCATATGGTGATCTGCGTTTTAGCGGCGAAAGCAAAAAATCAATGAAATACTATCTGGGAGAAAAATGTGTACTAGTTGGCAGCTTTTCTAAAATAGTATCTCCGGGAATGCGAATCGGCTGGATTTGTACTTCTCATAGAGAGTTAAAAAAGAAAATTACTGATTACAAGCAGACAGTTGATTTACATACAAATATTTTTGGGCAGATGATTTTAAGTAAGTATCTGGAAAATAGCAATCTGGATGAACACCTGAAGAAAATCATCAGTCTCTATAAATCCCAGTCAGATTGTATGATTGCCTGCATGGAAAAATATTTCCCACAAAATGTTACATATACAAAACCAGAGGGCGGTATGTTCTTATGGGTAACCCTTCCGGAGAGTATTACTGCAGTGGAATTATTTGAAAAGGCATGGGAGAAAGGTGTTGCCATCTGTCCGGGAGATCCTTTTTATCAGGAGGAAAGAAATGTGCATACCATACGGCTTAATTATACAAACTGCGATGATAGTGCTATTGAGAAAGGTATTCGGATTTTAGGAGATATTTTAAAAAAATACTAAATTGACTTTGCAAAGGTTTTTTTAGCAGCGGGCTGGTGCATTAGAGGTTTTCGAACCTCTAATGCACCAGCCCCTTGTTTTATATTAAAAGGGTTTATAAAAAAATCTTTTCTTTGTACTTAGTATAAGAGCCTCTTTAAATAATTTTTCTATCCCAATGTCTATGTGCTGAAATATCAGCTATGAACTTATTCGCACACTGATCTTTTCCATCGGAAGCTGTAACTCCTCTCTGTTCTTTCATCTCTGGGTTAAGCAGCATAGTCATAGCCTGGGAAACTGAAATTGGTTTAAAATGCCTGTAGGCTTCTTCGATAAATATCTTTGCACGCATTTTGAAATCAGCATCAGCACTGTCTCCGCCAAGAACATAGACAGCATCAAACAATACAGGGTCGGATGAATACAGGGTATGTTTAGGCATCTGTTTCGTGCCATCAGAACCTTTTATCGGGTTTAAGTTAGGGCCTATTATTTCCGGCATAGTATTGGCAGCATTTAGTGCTTGCATCATAGTGTTAAATTCATCTGTATTATATCCTTCTGACAATATAACTCCAACCTTTAAGGTATCAGATTTTTTTATAGTATTATCCTGACTAAGTGATGGCGATATTTTGGCATATTTTGAGGCTTCTCCTTTTGGGCTGTCAGCTCCGATATATTGTGCCACTTGAGTCATCATGTCAATATTTACATTACCAAACATATTAATTACCTGCTGCCTGATATCTTTACTGTTTACCTTAGAAAGTTCAAATTTAAATGCATCAATAATATGCTTTTTCTCCACACTGCTCATGCTATTGTAAAACATTGCTGCCTGAGAAAAATGATCTTCAAAGCTTTTACTTCTTGATCGAACTTTATTTCCCTCTACTTTTTCCTGGTAACCAGCATAGCCGCCTTCCTCCTCACTTATGGTTTTAGGAGTGTTGTCAGCCAATGAGTTATTATGGTAACTTACATTACTGATATTTATTGTCTGCCTTGAATGCCCGTCTCTTTGATTATTATGAAATTGAACTACAGGCCTGTTTATAGGAATTTCATGAAAATTTGGCCCGCCAAGCCTTATAAGCTGAGTATCCGTATAAGAGAATAGCCTGCCTTGCAGCAGCGGATCATTTGTAAAATCAATTCCCGAAACTAAATTACCCGGATGAAAGGCCGCCTGTTCAACTTCTGCAAAGAAGTTATCTACGTTTTTATTTAAAGTGATTTTTCCTATAATCTTTATAGGAACATCCTCTTCGGGCCAAATTTTTGTAGGATCCAATATGTCAAAATCCAGGCTGAATTCTTTATCTTCCTGCAATAATTGTCCTCCTATTTCAAATTCCGGATAATTGCCGTAAGCCATGGATTCCTGCAAATCTT
>JBAXYJ010000005.1:0-36001 GCA_041670885.1 Clostridiaceae bacterium | reverse complement strand
GCAGCTATTAAAATTAAAAAGAGATGGAAGGAAGATAATTTTGAAGTAATATCAGATTATATATATCCGGAAGGGTTTTCTTTTGATGATAAAACCTTCAATGGAGATGCTTATACATCCTATTCCTGGGGAGTAAACGTAGTTGAAGTGACAGTAGACAGAGTAACTTATGAAACAAAAGTGGACAAAGTATGGGCAATTTTCGATATAGGAAGAGCAATAGATGATAAAATCGTTAAGGGACAAATTGACGGCGGAATCCTGCAGGGACTTGGATATGGCGGAATAGAAGTAATGGAAACTAAAGATGGAAGGGTGCTGCAGAAAACTAATTCTGATTATACCATAAGCACTTCAAAAGATGCTCCTCCAATAATAAGTGAACTTATAAATGAGCCTTATGAAAATGGTCCATATGGAGCTAAAGCTTTAGGTGAACTTACATTAGTGGGAGCAGCATCTGCTTATGCTCTTGCAGTAGAAAATGCTTTGGACGTAAATATTAACAGGATTCCTGTAAAACCTGAACATTTAATGGAGGTTTCTAAGCAATGAAGATAAGATTTAATTTAAATTTTGAAGATGTAGAAATAGATACAGATCCATTAAAAAGACTTCTTGATGTATTAAGAGAGGATTTCAATTTAAGCAGTGTTAAGGAAGGCTGCGGAGAAGGAGAATGCGGAGCCTGCTCAGTACTTATAAATAATAAAATTACTCCTTCCTGTATGTTCCCTGTTGGGAAGGCAGAAGGTAAAAATATTATTACTGTTGATGGTCTTAAAAAGACTAGAAAATATGAAATAATAAGAAGAGCCTTTGAGGATGCCGGAGCTGTTCAATGCGGATTCTGCATACCAGGAATGACTATTGCGACTGAGGCACTTCTTCTTAAGAATCCAAACCCATCAATAGATGAAATAAAAGAAGGAATATCAGGTAATTTATGCAGATGCACCGGTTATAATATGATTATTGATGCTATAAAAATTGCAGCTGAGAGGGGGAAGGGCTTATGGTAAAGGCTTATAGACCAACTTCTCTGGATGAAGCCTTAGATATTTTGGACAAGGAGCCTTTGTATATATTAGCCGGCGGAACTGACCTTATGGTAAAAAAAAGAAGATGGACTGGAATTACTCCTTCTTTTGATAAAAATGTTTTGTTTGTTTCTGATATTAATGAATTAAATAAAATAGAAGTAAATGATAAATATATAATTATAGGCTGCGCAGCAACCTGCACTGAAATTAGTGAAGATACCAGCCTCCCATATTATATAAGGGATGTTTTTAGAAATATGGCATCTCCCGGTATAAGAAACCTGGCAACCATAGGAGGTAATATAGGAAATTCATCACCCGCAGGAGACAGTCTTCCAATACTTTATGCCATGGATGCAGAATTGGTACTGGCAGAAAAAAACTCCCGGAGGATAGTTCCAATAATTGATTTTATTACAGGTCCCGGAAAGAATATAAGAAAAGACAATGAAATAATAAAGGAAATCAGAATTCCTAAGGTTAATTACAATAAGATAATGATTAAAAAAGTAGGCACAAGACTTTCAACTGCATTATCCAAGCTTTCCTTTGCAGGGCTGGCAGTTTTAGAAAATAATAAAATAACAGATTTCAGAGCATCTTTTGGAGCGGTAGGCCCTAAAATAGTTAGAAATATAGAATCTGAGAGAAAAGTAATTGATCTTATTAATAATAATTTTAATGAGGAAAGCATTAGAAAGCTATACAGCTGCCTGATAACACCTATAGATGATCAGAGATCCACAGCTGCCTATAGAAAAGAAACAAGTTTAAGGCTCCTTTTGGAATTTGTCAGGACTTTAAGGGAGGGAAAATGAAAAAGCTTTTAAAAAATTTGTCAAAGGTGGTTTCCTTCGATAATGAGGATAAAATATATGAAAACTCAGATATTCTAATTGAGGGTAACGAAATAATAAATATCGGGAAAAATCTATGTGAGCAAGATGCAGAAATAATAGACTGCAGCGGATTAATTGCAATTCCAGGGTTTGTTAATACTCATCATCATCTATATCAAACTTTGTTTAGGGGAATAGATGAGGTTCAGGAAAAGCCATTATTTCCATGGCTTATCGGGCTATATGAATTTTGGAAACATATTGATTCTGAAGCAGTTCATTATGGCGCTTTAGTTGGATTTACTGAGCTACTTAGAACAGGATGCACAACTACATCAGACCACCACTACCTTTTTCCTGAAAAAAGCAGTGAAAATTTAATAGATATTGAAATTGAGGCTGCAAAAAATATTGGAATAAGATTTCATGCAACAAGAGGGTCCATGTCCTTAGGAAAGGATAAGGGGGGACTGCCTCCAAATTCTGTAGTTCAGACAGAAACTCAAATACTTTTAGACAGTGAGAGGCTTATAGATAAGTATCATGACAGAAATAAATTTGCAATGACAAGAATAGCTCTTGCTCCCTGCTCACCATTTTCTGTAACAAAGGAATTGATGATAGAATCTAAAAACTTAGCCAGAAAAAAAGGAGTTATGCTGCATACCCACTTAGCAGAGACAATAGATGAGGAAAATTTCTGCATTGAAAAATATGGACTAAAGCCTGTACAGCTGATGGAAAGTCTTGAGTGGCTTGGAGAGGATGTTTGGTTTGCCCATGTAATTCATGTAAGTGATGAGGATATGAAATTATTAAAGGGGTCCGGAGTTGCCCACTGTCCTTCCTCCAATATGAAATTATCAAGTGGAATCTGCAGGACAACAGAGCTTATAAAAGCAGGAGTTAAGGTAAGTATAGGTGTTGATGGAAGTGCTTCTAATGATGGGTCTAATATGTGGGAGGAAGTAAGAAGGGCTTATCTTCTTAACCATTTAAAATACGCAGCAGAGGGCTTAAGCGCCTATGAAACATTAAAAATGGCCACAAAAGGAGGAGCTCAGGTTTTAGGCAGGTCTGATATTGGAGTTTTATCTAAAGGAAAGGCTGCTGATATCGTGCTTTATGATTTAGATGATATTGCTTATGCCGGCTGTCATAACCCCTTTGTTGGGCTTGTAACCTGCGGGAATTCAAGCCTGGTTAAAATGACTATGGTAAACGGGAAAATTGTTTATAAAGATGGAAAGCTTTTGACTATGGACATTGATGAAATTAAAAATGGAGCTGATAAAATATCAAAGGAAATAGTTGAAAAGGAAAGAAAAAGTAAAAAGGCTGCTCATTAGAGCGGCCTTTTCCTACTTAAAAGTTTTCCTTTATATAAGTATTTCTCTTCTATTTTAATATTAAATGCTTTTTCGTATCTTCTGATAATAGGAATTTCGTATTCTGTAACTAATGTTATAGCTATTCCATTTTCACCGGATCTTCCTGTTCTGCCTGCTCTATGCAGATATTCTTTGGAATCCTCAGGAAAGTCAAGATTGAATATGTGGGTTACATCTTTTATATCTAAGCCCCGGGCTGCTAAATCTGAGGCTACTAAAATCTGAAGTTTTCCGTTTCTGAAATCCTCCATAGCTTTTTTTCGCTCTTCCTTTGGAGCATTTCCGTATATTCCATAAGCATTCAACTTGTGAAACTTTAGCTTTGATACAGTTATTTCTATTTCATCAGCTTTATTTATAAAAACAATAGCTCTCAGTGGGTTTAATGCTGCTATTAATTTTCTTAAAATAAGTATTTTATCTCTTTGGTCGCAAGTTATATAATAATGAAGAATATTTGGGTTTACCGGACTCATTTCATCAATCTTAATAATTTCAGGAAGTTTCATTAAATTCTTTGCTATATTTATAGTTTCTTCCCTGATAGTTGCAGAGAAAATCATTAATTGTCTATCCTTCATTGTGGTTTTTATTACATCTTTTACTTGATTTATATTGTTTATGTCCAGCAGCTTATCTCCCTCATCTATTACAATTGTTTTTACAGTTTGAGCATTTATCTTTTTAAGTTTAATAAGTTCCATAATTCTTCCTGCAGAACCTACTATAATTTGAGGCTTATCCCTTAGCTTTTCTATCTGCCTTTTTATATTAACATTGCCGATTATAGAAATAGAAGTTACCGGAACATTTGAATTTTCTGCTAATAGTTTTATTTCTCTGTCTATCTGCATAACTAATTCATGTGTGGGGGCTAAAATGATAGCCTGCATCTCTCTTTTGTCCCATTTTATATTTTGAAATATTGGAAGAAGATAAGCTAAAGTTTTCCCGCTGCCTGTTTCTGACTGGCCTATTACATCTTTTCTTTCCAGCAGCGGAGGGATAACTTTAGCCTGAATATCTGTAGGTACAGATATTTCCTCTTTGGCTAATCCCTTTATTAAATTTTCATTTAATCCTAAATCTTGAAATGATAAATCCATATTTTCTCCTTGTATAAATAAAATTTGCTTTAATTTATTTTCCCTGTATATTTAAAGTAATATACTTAATTCTTCAAAATTACAAAAATAATTAAAATAATTAAAATAATTATATTAATTTTGTAAAAGAATTTCAAATAATTTCTTCCTTCATATTCTTTAATATAAAATTTATAGGATATTAAATTTGCTAAGGATGCAATAAGCGTTCCTAAGCCTCCAACAGTTACACCTAATAAAATCATATCCGGAATTTTTGTAAAAGTACTCATCAATATGGCAGTTGGAACATTACTGATAACTTGAGAAAGAGCAGTACTTATTAAAAAAACCTGTTTAGGGGATCCTAAAAATTTTTCTGCAATGAATTTTATAAAAATCATTTGATTTAAATGATCCACAAAAATAAAGAATCCTATAAAAGTTCCCAGCAGATAATAATCAACTGATTTAAAAAGATCTCTGTCAAAAATTAAAACATTTATAAAAACAAATATTGTTATTATTCGATAATCCAGTATTCTTAAAATTGAAAGCAGAGTAAGAATGAACAGTATGATATACATAAATACTTTTTTATTGCTGCTGGTTTTTATAATCTGTACATTTATATTAATAGATTTATTATTTAACGATAAACTTAAAATAAATAAAATAAACATACCCAAAGCTGCAACTGGACCTATGGCAGCATAAAATGAAGATAAACTAATTCTATATCTGGAATATAGGTAAAGGTTTTGAGGATTTCCAAATGGTGTAAGACTGCTTCCAATATTTGCCGCTATAGTCTCAAAAACAATTATCTTAAGTGGATCAAATCCGGCTTTTTTCCCAATACTTATCGTTATTGGAACTATAGTAATTAAAGCTACATCATTTGTAATAAATGATCCTAAAACAGCAGTTACAAATATCAGTAAAATTCCGATATTACGCTGACTGGTGACTTTACTAAGAATTGTTGTAGAAATATAATTAAGCAGCTGATATTTCTCAAAGGCCAGGCTTATCAGCATTAAGAGAAAGAGAGAGGCTACTACCTTCATATCTATAGCTTTTAAATCAGTCCTGAAAGCAATTGACGTAAATACTGCTAATATTATTGTAACAGAAAATACTGTTTCTTTTTTCAATCTATTGTAAATTGCTGAAATCATATAACACCTGAATAATAATTAATAGTAACTTTTATAGTATAACATCAATGGAAGATGCTATCAATAATTATAGCAGGTAAATGAGATAATCTTCATAATTACTTTTAACAAATTACAAATTTTTTAACTAAAATATAAATTTCATAAAAATGTAATTTTCTCAATCAGCTTTTTTATGATATAATTTTAACAAATATATATTTTTGGAGGGATTAATGGATTATAATAAGGACAATCAAAATGATATAATAAAGAAATCCCATGAAAGATCTAAAAGTTATGGCATAGAAAAAAATAGAATATTCCCTAAAAAAATTTTAAAGCAGGGTGAGATGGCTGATAATATAGAAAAAAACAAGAATCTCTTGAATTCAGCTTTTCAGTTTATAAATATATTATATGATTTTTTAAAGGGTTCAGGATTTTTTATAATATTGACAGATAGTGAAGGATGTATTCTTCAAATTATGGGAGATGAAGAAGTTCTGGATACTGCATATAAAATGAATATGGCAGTGGGAGTTTATATGTCCGAAAGCAGCATAGGGACAAATGCCATGGGAATTGCCATAAAAGAGGATATGCCAATTCAGATATCAGCAAAGGAACATTTTATTACTGCATATCATAGATGGACTTGTTCTGCTGCTCCTATTCATGATATTAATGGAGATATTATTGGAATACTAAATTTAACAGGCAACAGAGACAAGGTTCATCCTCATACTTTAGGCTTGGTAGTAGCTGCTGTTAAATCAATTGAAAACCAAATAATAGTTAAAAATACAAATATAAAATTATTAGAAAGCTATCAGTACATGAGTACTATAATTGATTCTATATCCTCGGGAATATATGTGATAGATAATCAGGGGATAGTAAAAACTATAAACAAATCGGCATGCGAAATATTGGGTATTGATGAAAAAGATGTTTTAGAAAGTTCATCAGAAATTATATTGCCTGACTGGGCTAATGTATATGAAAGGCTGAAGGTAGGAGGAACTTTTGACAACAGAGAGGTTTTTTTAAATAATGAATTTATTAAAGGAAGATATAATATTACCGCAACTTCCATAGAGATTGAAGGTGATATTATTGGTATGGTAATAATATTTAAAGAAATTCAAAAGGTATTTAATCTGGTAAATAAATATAGCGGCAGAAGAGCCATATATAATTTTAAGGATATAATAGGGGAGAGCAGGGAAATAAAAAACGTTATAAGATATGCAAAAACAATAAGCTCATCCCCATCTACAGTATTAATTGAAGGAGAAAGTGGAACCGGAAAAGAGCTTTTAGCACAATCTATACATAATTATGGAGATAGAAGAAATAATAGTTTTATAGCAGTAAATTGCGGAGCTATACCTAAAAGCTTAATAGAAAGTGAACTTTTTGGTTATGAGGAAGGTGCTTTTACCGGAGCTAAAAGAGGAGGCTGTGCAGGAAAGTTTGAGCTGGCTAATGAAGGTACTTTGTTTTTAGATGAGATAGGCGAGATGCCTCTTGATATGCAGGTTGATCTTTTAAGAGTTCTTCAGGAAGGATATATAACAAGAGTGGGAGGAGATAAGATTATACCTGTTAACGTAAGAATAATAGCAGCTACTAATAAAAAACTTTTAGAAGAGGTTGAAAAAGGCAGATTCAGAGAGGATTTATACTATAGATTAAGTGTAATTCCTATAAAAATTCCGCCCCTTAGGGAAAGAGAAGGGGATTTGCCTCTGCTTATAAAATATTTTTTCAGAATGAAAGTGAGAAAACTTAATAAGAAACTTATAAGCATGAGAGCAGATATTTATACAAATATGTTGAATTATAAATGGCCCGGCAATATCAGAGAGCTGGAGAACTGTGTTGAAAATGTTGTTAATTTAAATGGAGAAAGTACGGTATTTTTTAAAGAATCAGAAAAAAAGTTTTTAGTAAATAGTAAAGTGGAAAACAAAAAAGAAGAAGAGAAAACTCTCACTTTAGAAGAAATGGAAAAGTGGGCCATAATAAAAGCTTTAGAAAAAAATGATCATAATATGACTAAAATAGCAAAAGCTTTAGGTATAACAAGAGCAACCTTGTATTCTAAAATTAAAAGATACAACATTAATTAACAAACAAATAAATAAGTTGTGTAATAAATATACAATGTTTAAAAACTATACAGAGAAAAAGTTGCTTATTGTTTAAATATTAAACAAATCTCTTTGAATATAATAAATAAAGGCCTAAAACCACTGTTTTACATTGTTAATTTTTTGGCATAGTTATTGCTACGTATTATTGTGTAATCAATTAATAACATTTTGGAGGAGATATTACTATGTCAAGATTTACATTACCAAGAGACATTTATTTTGGAGACGGATCATTAGAAACACTAAAAACATTAAAAGGGAAAAAGGCCATAGTTGTTGTTGGCGGCGGATCCATGAAAAGATTTGGATTTTTAGATAAGGCATGCGGTTACTTAAAAGAAGCAGGACTTGAAGTTAAACTAATTGAAGGAGTAGAGCCGGACCCATCAGTTGAAACAGTTATGAACGGAGCTGCTGTTATGAGAGAATTCCAGCCGGACTGGATAGTGTCTATTGGTGGAGGATCACCAATAGATGCTGCAAAGGCTATGTGGATTTTCTATGAATATCCGGATTTCACCTTCCAGCAGGCAGTTGTTCCATTTGGGCTTCCGGAACTAAGACAAAAAGCAAAATTCGCAGCTATTCCATCAACCAGTGGTACAGCTACGGAAGTTACTTCATTCTCAGTAATAACTGACTATAAAAAGAAGATAAAATATCCAATAGCAGATTTCAATATAACACCGGACATTGCAATTGTTGACCCGGAACTTGCTCAGACAATGCCTCCTAAGTTAACAGCTCATACAGGAATGGATGCATTAACACATGCTATTGAAGCATATGTAGCAGGACTAAGATCAGCATTTTCAGATCCTCTCGCTATGGAAGCAATCGTTATGGTTAAGCAATACCTTTTAAAATCATATAATGGAGATAAAGAAGCAAGAAGTCAGATGCATTACGCTCAGTGCTTAGCCGGAATGGCATTCTCAAATGCTTTACTTGGAATAACTCACTCAATGGCACATAAGACAGGAGCAGTATTCCATATTCCTCATGGATGTGCAAATGCTATATTCCTGCCATATGTAATTCAGTATAATTCAAAGAGCTGCGGAGACAGATATGCTGCAATTTCTAAGAGATTAGGTTTGACTGGAGAAACGGAAGAGGAACTTGTAGATGCTCTTATTAATTTTGTAAGAGGATTAAATAAAAAATTAAGTATCCCATCTACAATGAAAGACTATGGAATAACAGAAGAAGATTTCAACGCAAATGTAGAGTATATTGCACATAATGCTGTACTTGATGCCTGCACAGGAGCAAATCCAAGACCTATAGATGATAAGACAATGGAGAAATTATTAACTTGTATATTCTACGGAAATGATGTATTATTTTAATTTAAACTATTAATTTGAACTATCAGGATTATATCCTGATAGTTTGTTGTGTACATTGGAGGAATGAAAATTGTATAAAATACTTACCAAAAAGGAATTAGCACCAAAGATATATTCTTTGGAAATTGAAGCTAAAAGAGTCGCTAAAGCAGCATTACCCGGACAATTTGTTATTATAAGAATTGATGAAAAGGGAGAAAGAATACCTTTAACTGTAGCAGACTATGATGAAAATAAGGGTGCTATAACTATTGTAGTTCAAGCTGTTGGCTCGTCTACAAATAGAATGGTAAAACTTAATGAAGGGGATTATCTGCTTGATTTTGCAGGTCCTTTAGGTACTCCTTCAGAATTAGTTCAGGAAAATATAGAAGACCTGAAAAAGATGAAATTAATATTCGTTGCCGGTGGTGTAGGTTCTGCACCAGTATATCCTCAAGTTAAATGGTTATGTGAAAGAGGTGTATTCCCGGACGTTATTATCGGCGGAAGAAATAAAGAATTTATCCTTTTAGAAGAAGAAATGAAAAAATTAGGAGCTCATATCTATCCATGTACAGATGATGGTTCCTATGGATATAAAGGACTAGTTACAAATCAATTAAAAGAATTAATAGACGGTGGAATTAAATATGACCGAGTAATTGCAATCGGACCTATGATAATGATGAAGTTTGTAGCTAAATTAACTAAAGAATACAATATCCCGACTATAGTCAGCTTAAACACACTTATGGTAGATGGAACTGGAATGTGTGGAGCCTGCAGAGTAACTATAGGATCTGAAACTAAATTTGCATGCGTTGATGGACCTGAGTTTGATGGACATTTAGTAGATTTTGCTGAAGCTATGAGAAGACAAACCATATATAAAACTGAAGAAGGTAAAATGCTTCATAAGCAGGAAGAAGAAAAAGAAGGGCACGTATGCCATATTGGAGCGGGGGAGAATGCATAATGGATAGGATGAAAAAAATACCTGTCAGAGAACAGAAACCAAAAGTTAGAGCTAAAAATTTTGAAGAAGTTTGTCTTGGATATAATGAAGAAGAAGCAGTAGCTGAGGCCGGCAGATGTTTAAACTGCAAAAAGCCCATGTGTGTAACACAGTGCCCTGTTTCAATTATGATCCC
Organism: Clostridiaceae bacterium; assembly: GCA_041670885.1. GTDB lineage: Bacteria > Bacillota > Clostridia > Clostridiales > Clostridiaceae > JAJBWD01. The sequence goes on along the minus strand of JBAXYJ010000005.1, from coordinate 25,836 downwards.
GGAATTTATAGGTCATGTTAAAAACAGAGAGTTTGAAGAAGCTGCAAAAACAATTGCTAAATACAGTGCACTTCCTGCAGTTTGCGGAAGAGTCTGCCCTCAGGAAACACAATGCGAAGGAAAATGTGTTTTAGGCATAAAGGGAGAGGCTGTTTCTATTGGAAAGCTGGAAAGATTTGTAGCTGACTGGTCAAGAGAAAATAACATAGATTTATCTCAAACTGAACCTAAGAAAAATAAAAAGGTGGCAGTTATAGGAAGCGGTCCTGCAGGACTTACCTGTGCCGGAGATTTAGCAAAACTTGGTTATGATGTCACAATATTTGAAGCACTTCATCAGCCAGGAGGAGTTTTGGTATATGGAATTCCTGAATTCAGACTTCCAAAGGATACAGTTGTAGCTCATGAAATAGAAAATGTTAAGAAGCTGGGCGTTAAAATAGAGACAAATGTAATAATTGGTAAAACTGTTACCATAGATGAATTAGTAGAAGAAGAAGGTTTTCAGGCTGTATTTATAGGATCAGGTGCCGGACTTCCAAAGTTTATGGGAATACCGGGGGAAAATGCTAATGGAGTATTTTCTGCCAATGAATTTTTAACAAGAAATAATTTAATGAAAGCATTTAGAAGTGATTATGATACGCCAATCAGGGAAGGCAAAATTGTTGCTGTAGTAGGCGGAGGAAATGTAGCAATGGATGCTGCAAGAACTGCGCTTAGATTAGGAGCTGAAGTTCATATTATATACAGAAGATCATTTGATGAACTTCCTGCAAGACGTGAGGAAGTTCACCATGCAAAAGAGGAAGGAATTAAATTTAATCTTTTAACAAATCCTATTGAAATATTAGAAGATGAAAAAGGATGGGTTAAGGGTATAAAGTGCGTAAAGATGGAACTTGGAGAACCTGATGAATCAGGAAGAAGAAAACCTGAAGTTATACCAGACTCAGAGTTTGTAATTGATGTAGACACTGTAATTATGTCCCTGGGAACAAGTCCTAACCCATTAATTTCAAGAACAACAAAGGGATTAGAGATAAATAAGAGAAAATGTCTTATAGCAGAAGAGGAGACAGGACTTACTACCAGAGAAGGAGTATATGCCGGAGGAGATGCTGTAACCGGATCTGCCACAGTAATACTAGCTATGGGTGCTGGTAAAAAAGCTGCAAAGGCAATAGATGAGTATCTTTCAAAATAAATATTAAATGAGAAATTCCATAATAATATTTTTGCTGAAAAAGTTAATTTGTGTATTATGCAATTTGTTCCAGCTGGTTATCGATGATTATATTGTTGATAGTCAGCTTTTATTTTTAATTGAAAAAAGATCTTAAATAATATAAAATAAAGGATACGATACTAAAATCATAGGAGGTATTATTTTGATTTTAAGTGAATCACAGATTAAAAGTTTTGTAAATAGCAATATTTATAATAAAGGGAAAAAATATTATGAGGATGGGAATGTGGATGATCTTAATATAGAATTTGAAACCTCTGATATATTTAAGAATAGTAAAAACTTAAGTATAGATACAAGAGTACTTTCTGAAAATTCCAGGTCGGATTATCATGTATTCATGGAATGGGATAGTGAATCCAGGAAATTAACAGGATTCTGTGACTGCCCCTATTATGAAAACAATATGGGACAGCTTGGACCCTGCAAGCATATAATCGCGGTTTTGCTGAAATATATGTATGAATATCAAGACAATATTTATTATAAGAATAAGTCTGATACGGACAGTCTTATTGAAGAGCTAAAAAAAGCAGCTAAAATAAGAAACAACTACAAAAGAGATGTTAATCTGGGAATTACTTTTACTAAAGAAAAATATACTGCAAAGCCCTATGTTGATTTAAGTATAGGTTTTGAAAGGCTTTATGTAGTTAAAAACTTAAAAAAGTTTCTGGACTCTATTATCAATAAAGAAATAATAGAATATGGTAAAAACTTTACATTTGATCCTTCATTATATAAGTTTAATGAAATTGACTCGAAAATAGTAAGTATGCTGCTTGAGATAAAAGAAATGGAAAATGATTCTCACCATAATTATTATAGCTATAGCAGCAGCTCATTTACTGGTAAAATAATGACGCTGACAAACAGGCAGGTAATGAGGTTTATGAATCTAGCTGAAAAAAGAAGAATAGATGCAGTTATAAATGGACAAAAATGTAGTAATGTTGAAATAATTAAGGAAAAACTGCCTGTTAAATTCAATATGGAGAAAAACAGGGAAAGCATTGAACTAAGCCAGATCAATGATTTTCCGGAGCCTATAGACGAAAACTTCACTATATTTTGGTATAATAATGCTTTCTATCTGCCTCCCAAAGAACAGATTGCTGCTTACCATCCTTTATATACCAGGCTTATAGAAAAGCAGAACAACAAAATAATATGGCGAAAGGATGAAGCAGAAAAAGTATTATCATATATTCTGCCGGTTTTGAAAAATGTATCAGATGAGTTAAATATTGATAAAGCTATTCAGGATAAATTATACCTGGCACCTCTACTTACCAGGATATATCTGGATAAAGAGGATACCAGGGTTATATCAAATGTTAAATTTTGCTATGGTAAGATAGAAATAGACCCTATGAGTGAAATAGCGGCTTGTCAAGATGGCATATTGGTAAGGGATATTGAAAAGGAAGATAATAGTATAAAGGTACTTGAAAGTTTTGGCTTTAAAGAAGAAGATAAATCATATGTAATGAGAAGTGAAAAAAAGATAATCAGCTTCTTAACTGATGGAATAAAAAAACTTCAGGATTTAGGAGAAGTATATTATTCACAGAGCTTTAAAAATATAAAAATATACGGAAAATCAAGTATAAAAGGAAGTATCAGATTAAATGAAGAAGATTTTTTAGAGTTTTCCTTTGATATTGATGGAGTAGACAGAGAAGAACTTAAAGATGTATTTGCCGCATTAAGGGAAAAAAAGAAATATTTCCGGCTGAAAAACGGTGATTTTGTATCTTTGGAGGATAATACTGTAAAGGATTTAGGCAATATTATTGATTTCCTTGATATTAAAGATAAAGATTTAATGAATGATAAAATTGCTATATCAAAGTATAATGCAATTTACTTAGATAATAAGTTAAAAGATATGGAGCTATATAATATTGAAAGAAGCTTAAACTTCCGGGAGCTTACAGATAATATGCGGGATATTAAGGATTTAGATTACAATCTTCCGGATTACCTGAAAGATGTTATGAGAAATTATCAGCTTACCGGATTTAAATGGCTTAAGACATTGGCATTCTATGGTTTTGGAGGAATATTGGCAGACGAAATGGGTCTTGGAAAAACTCTCCAGGCCATTGCTTTTTTAACATCTGAAAAGGGAAATGGACCTTCAATTGTTATAGCACCTACATCTCTTTTATACAATTGGAAAAGCGAAATTGAAACTTTTTCTAAAGATTTAAATTCTATTGTTATATCCGGAACTAAGAAGGTAAGGGAAGAACTATTAAATGACATTGAGGATTATGACATTATTATTACTTCTTATCCACTTATAAGGCGGGATATTGAAAGATATAAAGAAATTAATTTTAATTATTGTTTTTTAGATGAAGCTCAGCAAATTAAAAATCCAGCCTCACTTAATGCTTCATCAGTTAAAGAACTTAAAGCCAAAGGGTATTTTGCACTGACTGGTACGCCAATGGAAAATTCTCTTACAGAGCTTTGGTCCATATTTGATTTTATAATGCCCGGATATCTTTTGAATTATAGTAAATTTTCTAAAACTTATGAGATACCCATAATAAAAAATGAAGATAAAAATGCTTTAAGTGAACTTAATAAACATATAAAACCTTTTATATTAAGAAGACTTAAAAAGGATGTAATGAAAGAACTGCCTCCAAAGATAGAAAGAAAACTATTAGTAGAGATGACCAAAGAACAGAAAAATCTTTATGCTTATTATTTAAAAAGTGCAAAAAAAGAAGTTGGCGAAGAAATTAAAGGGAATGGTTTTAATAAAAGCCGGATTAGGATTATAGCAATTCTGACAAGACTTAGGCAGATATGCTGTGATCCTACTGTCTTTGTAGATGGATTTTCTGGTGAAAGCGGAAAAATGCTGGCCTTGGATGAGCTTTTAGATGGTATAGTAAATGAAGGTCACAGACTGCTTCTTTTCTCCCAATTTACTTCAGTTCTTAAAAATATAAGAGAAAGATTAAATAAAAATAAAATATCAAATATGTATTTAGATGGAAGTACTAAAAGCGAAGACAGATTAAAAATGGTAAATGAATTTAATGAAGGAGATGTCAGTGTATTTTTAATATCTTTAAAAGCAGGGGGAACCGGTCTTAATCTTACCGGAGCAGATATGGTTCTTCACTTTGACCCCTGGTGGAACCCGGCAATTGAAGATCAGGCAACAGACAGGGCTCATAGAATAGGCCAAGAAAAAACTGTAGAGGTAATTAAGCTTTTAGCTCAAGGGACTATTGAAGAGAAAATATTTAATCTGCAGCAAAAGAAAAAAGAAATCATAAAGAGCGTAATAGATGAAAATATGGATAATAACAATATTATAGGAAAATTAAGTCAGCAGGAAATAGAACAGCTTTTCTTATAGAATATGTATAAATATTCAGATAATATATTGAAGTATATCGTATATATGATTAAACAGAAGGAAAGCAGAGGAAATAATGAATAAAACATCATAGAAGCAAATTACAATTGATAGCCATAGTTTAACATAAAATTTAGCAAAATATAATAAAAATACTTGTATAATAATAATAAATGTAGTATATTCAATTTAGTTTTTTATTCAATTTATTTTTAGCATGTTTTAAGGAGTGAACATTTATGGAAAAGGCTATGGTTAGTTTAATTAATGTTGTAAAAGATTATGGAGGGCAGGGAAGTCTTGCTGTGGATGGTGTGTCAATGGACATAAAGGAAGGGGAATTTTTAACTATTCTGGGACCTTCCGGCTGCGGCAAAACCACCACCCTTAGAATGGTAGCAGGCTTTGAAATTCCTGATAACGGCAGCATAGTCATAGATGGAGAGATAGTAGATAATGTTTTGTCGTATAAAAGATGTGTAAATACAGTATTTCAAAATTACGCTTTATTTCCTCATATGTCTGTTTATGATAATATTGCCTTTGGTCTTAGAATGAAAAAACTTCCTGAAAGGGATGTGGATATAAATGTAAACAAAGCAGTAAAGATGGTCAGGCTGGAAGGCTTCGAAAAAAGGATGCCTAAGGAGTTGTCCGGAGGTCAAAAGCAGAGAGTTGCTATTGCCAGGGCTGTTGTTAATAATCCTAAGGTTCTTCTTTTAGACGAGCCTCTGTCAGCTTTGGATTATAAGCTGCGTAAAGAGATGCAGATAGAGCTTAAGCATCTTCAAAGAGAGCTGGGGATTACATTTATATTTGTAACTCATGATCAGGAAGAGGCTCTTACTATGTCTGACAGAATTGCAGTTATGAAGGAAGGAAAACTTGAACAAATAGGAACTCCAAATGAAATATATGAGCATCCAAAGACAAAATTTGTAGCTGATTTTATTGGAGAGACAAATCTTTTTAAAGGAAAAGTATTAAAAGGAGAAATGGATGAAACACTGGTTGACATATCATTTGATAAAATTCCGGTAAAAGATTGTTACTTTAATGATGGAGATGAAGTATATTTGGCAATAAGACCTGAAAAGCTGGAGCTTATGGATAAAGCTGAAAATGGACTAGCATCACTTAAGGTAAATCTTAAAGAAAGAATATATACAGGGTCTTCAATGAAAACTATTGTAACAGCTGAGGACGGCAAAGAAATTTTAATAAATGAACCTGCAGGGAAAATATATAAATTTAACACCGGAAACAATGCCTATGTTGCCTGGAATCCTGATTATGCGGTGGTGCTGAAATGAAAAAATCAGGAAGCACAAAATTATTGCTGCCGGTTATAATTTGGATGTCAGTCTTTTTCCTTTTTCCTCTTCTTCTGGTACTGGCAGTAAGCTTTATGACAAGAGGACAATATGGAGATGTAAGTTTTAAACTGACAGGAAGTAATTATTTAAGATTAATAGACCCTATGTATTTAAAGATTTTTATCAATTCTATTATAATATCACTGCTTACAACCATAGTCTGCCTCTTTATGGGGTATCCTTTTGCATATATTATATCCAGAATGAATAAAAAAATAAGGCCTTATCTTATGATGCTTATTATTCTGCCATTTTGGACAAATTCTCTTGTAAGAACATACGCCTGGATAATTCTTTTAAGGACTGAGGGATTAATTAATACTTATTTAATTAATTTTGGAATCATTAACGAGCCTCTTAAACTTTTATACAGCAATGGGGCAGTTTTAATCGGAATGGTATATATTATGTTCCCCTTCATGGTTATGCCAATTTATACTTCTGTAGAGAAACTGGATGAGACACTTTTAGAGGCGGCATCAGATCTTTATGCTTCAAAGATGAAAGCATTTTTAAATATTACCTGGCCTCTTACAAAGCCGGGAGTTATGGCAGGATGCCTTCTTGTATTTGTACCTACATTAGGGCTTTTCTTTATTCCGGATTTAATGGGAGGAAGCAAAATAGTACTAATAAGTAATCTGATAAAGAATCAATTTTTAACTGCCCGGGACTGGCCCTTTGGAACTGCAATATCAGTAAGCTTAATGGCAGTTATGCTTATTATTATATTTGTATATACAAAAAAAGGCGGGAAGATTGGAGGTGAGGTAATATAGATGAAAAAGAAAAGTTTTGGAAGCTTAATTTATACATTATTAATTTACTTGTTTTTGTATCTTCCCATTATTGTACTGGTTGTATTTTCATTTAATAAATCCAAACTTAATTCTATATGGACAGGCTTCACCTTTAAATGGTATCAAAGCCTATTTCATAATGCTGCAATATTAACTGCTATGAGAAATACACTTCTGATTGGATTTGTAAGTACTGCAGTTTCAGTTGTTATAGGTACAGTTACAGCGTTAGGCATTTATAAGAGTAAATTTAAATATAAAAGCCTTTTAGAAGGATTTTTATATGTACCTGTAGTTATCCCTGAGATTGTACTCGGAATAGCACTGCTTGCTTTCTTTTCTCAGGTACATATTCCAATGGGGCTTATTACTTTAATAATAGCTCATATTACATTTTCAATATCTTATGTAGTTATTGTTGTTAAAGCCAGGTTAGACGGATTAGAGCCGGAGCTGGAGGAAGCTGCTATGGACTTGGGAGCTACCCCCAGGAAAACATTTTTTAAAGTTATTCTTCCTGTTATTATGCCTGGTATCGCAGCTGGAGCACTGCTCGCCTTTACACTATCTTTAGATGACGTTATAATAAGCTTTTTTGTGGCAGGGCCAGCATCTACAACGCTGCCTCTTAAGGTTTTTTCCATGGTAAAGTTTGGAGTAACTCCTGAAATTAATGCTTTGTCTACAATAATGCTGGTTATTACGGTGTTTGTAGTAGTTTTATCAGAAAAACTTAAAAGCAGTCAGATAAGCGGAAGAAAACTAAAAATATTATTGTCCTCAATCCTAATAATAGTTTTAACTGCAGGAGGAGGAGTTTATGCTGCAGAAAATAAAGCTAAGGCTGACAGAACAGTTCTTAATGTTTTTAACTGGTCAGAATACCTGCCTCAGTCTGTAATTGATAAATTTGAAGAAAACTATAATGTTAAGGTAAATTACTCTACATTTTCATCTAATGAAGAAATGCTGGCAAAGCTTATGGCCGGAGGTTCAAATTATGATCTGGTGGTTGCTTCAGATTATATGGTAGATATACTTTCAAAGCAGAATCTTATTCAGCAAATTAATCTGGGAAATATACCGAATTTTAAAAATTTAGACAAGAACCTGACAAATCTTGAGTTTGATAAGGGAAATAAATATTCTGTTCCATATATGTGGGGAGATGCCTGCATAGTTTATGATTCAAGAAAAGTAAATAAAGAAATTAAGGGTTTTAGTGACCTTTGGGATAAGGAATTTAAAAATTCAATAGTTTTGCTTGATGATCAGAGAGCTATAATTGGAATGGCACTTCAGAAAAATGGATATTCAATAAATGATACAAATGTTAATCATTTAGAAACTGCTAAAAGAGATTTAATATCACTTCAGCCAAATATAAAAGCTTATGACTCTGACAGCCCAAAGACACTTCTTATAAATGGAGAAGCCAGTATTGGCTATGTATGGGGTGCTGAAGCTTACCTGGCTAAACTTGAAAATCCTTATCTTAAGGTGGTTATACCTTCCGAGGGTTTATTTCTTCAGCAGGATAATTTTGTTATGCCTAAGGGAGCAAAGGAAAAGCAGGCAGCAGAGCAGTTTGTAAACTTTATTTTAAGACCTGAGATAAGTGCCGAAATATCAGAATCCTTCCCTTATGCTAATCCGAATGCTGAGGCGCATAAGCTAATGAAGAAAAGCGTTTTAGATGATATTGCCGTGTATCCCCCTGGTGATGCTGTTAAAAGAGGCGAACACCTGAAGGATATAGGTGATAATACTAAGTATTTTGATAAAATATGGTCTCAAATAAAACAGTGAACTCGCTTAGCTGAAGCTAATAAAAATGTACAGTTAAATATTGACAATTATTTTGAATAATATTAAATTTATATTATAAGCTTAATATAAGTATATTATTTCAAAGGGGGTCAAAGATGGTAGGAAAAATGAAATTTACCAGCAATTATGACGACTTAAGCACTGACAGAGGCTATCAATTTGAATTTCACTGTGACAGATGCGGTGTCTCATATAGATCCAAGTTTAAAGCATCTGCAACAGGCCTGGTTTCAGAGGTATTAGATGGTGCAGGCAGCATTTTTGGCGGTATTTTTAATTCCGCTTCAAACTTAGGGAACAGAGCTCATTCTGCAGGTTATGAAAGGGCTAGAGAAAAAGCACTAGATGAGGCAATAGATGAGCTAAAAGAAGAATTTATTCAATGTCCCAGATGCTCTTCCTGGGTATGTAAAGAAAAATGCTGGAATGTAAAAAAAGGATTATGCAAGACTTGTGCTCCAGATTTGGGGGTTGAGATGTCTGCAGCCCAGGCAAATCGCTCAATAGAAGAAATATGGGCTCATGCAGAGATGGCTGAAGAGGATAAGCACTTAGGAGAAGAAAATTGGAAGGAGACTATTAAGGCATCCTGCCCCAAATGCGGAGCAGCTTTATCTTCAAATTCTAAATTTTGCCCGGAATGCGGAGCTAAAATAAACAAAGCTTCATTTTGCCCGGATTGCGGTGCTAAAATTCAGGATGATAATAAATTTTGCCCCGGCTGCGGTAAAAAACTAAAGTAAACATAAATAAATGCGATGAGTTTTTAATTCATCGCAAATTTTTTCTAAAATATTTCATCTAAAGATTTATAATTAGTCTGATTTAGCTGTAAATCATTTAAACTAGTTGCTATATGCTTCCTAAGAAATAGGTCCAGCGAAGCCGCATCCTTTTTAGAGATAAGTTCTATCATTTCCTTATGCTCCATATTTCTGCTGATTTCATTAAGATCCACATTATAAAGTTTATCGTGCATCCTGATATAAATGTTTATTTTATCGATAATTTCTTCTGTGTATTTTTTTAAAAATTTATTATTATATTTCCTTGAAAAGAACATATGAAATTGTTTATTCGCAGATAAATGCTTAGTTATATCGCCCTTTTTAATAGCTTCATATTCTTCATTTACAATAGCCGTCAGCTTTGCAATGTCTGTTTCATTAACATAATTAATGCTTAGTCTCATGGCCACACATTCCAGCTCAGTACGAATTTCATAGGCTTGCAGGATATCATCTAAAGAAGGGCTGATTACAAAAGCTCCTTTATTTGGGATAATATTAATTATTCCGTCAGCTGCCAGCTTTTTCATAGCATTTCTTACAGGAGTTCTGCTGGTATGAAGCTTTTCTGATATTGTAAGTTCAACAAGCTGAGTTCCTGGAGCTAAAAACCGCTGCAGTACTGCATCCTTTAAAGCTTTATAAACAATTTCTTCCATTGATTTAGTCTTATTTTCCGTCATAAAAACCCTCCTTTAAAAAGAAACACACAAAAAACATATCATAAAATGAATAAATATACAATATTTAATCAAAAATTAGATTATAAAATCAATATGTAAAACAATAATGGACAATAATATTGTTGAACAATATTATATTAAGTATTATAATACTAATGTAAACGTTTGTAAACTTTGGAAATTGCATCTTTATAAATTAACCTTTTCACCTTAAAAAACGCTCAAAATCCGTTATTTTCAAGGTGAAAAATCAGCAAAAATGTTATTATGCAATTTCCGTAGATAAATATTTAACAAGCAAATATTAGAACGGAGGTAAGTTTATGTTAAATATTAAGATGGAGAAATATAGAGAAAATCTTATCAGAGATATAAAAAGGTTAGTATCCATAAATTCTGTAATTGATAAACCGGAACCTAATGCTCCTTTTGGAAATGGGATAAAGAAAACATTAGAGGCTAGCTTAGAAATAGCTAAATCATTAGGACTTAAAACATATATGGATCCTGAAGGATATTATGGTTATGCAGATATCGGGCAGGGTGATACTCTGTTTGCAGTTTTAGGACATTTAGATGTAGTTCCTGCTGATGATACTGAAAATTGGATATGTCCTCCATTTCAGCCAGTTTTAATTGGGAACAAGCTATATGGCAGAGGAACTCAGGATGATAAAGGACCAACTCTTGCTGCCATGTATGGAATGAAGGCTCTTTTAGATATGAAAATTGATATTAACAAAAGAGTTCGTTTCATATTAGGAACTGATGAGGAAACACTCTGGAGAGGAATAAATAAATACATGGAGAAGGAAGAAAAACCAAGCTTTGGATTTTCACCGGATTCTATGTTTCCATTAATTCATGCTGAAAAAGGCTTGCTTCAGCTTAAGCTGACAGGAAAAGGCAACAGCAGTATAGAGCTTCATGCAGGAAGCACTTTTAATGCAGTACCTGATAAAGCTTCTTTTAAAACAAATGATATAGAAAAAATAAAAAGAATAATAATTAAACATAATTACGAATATAAAGTAGAAAGAGATACAATTACTTTATTTGGGAAAGCGTCTCATGCTGCAAAGCCTGAAAATGGGATTAATGCTATAAACAGGCTTTCAATTATATTAGATGAATTAGGTATTGAAAGCAGCAGTATTAAATTTATCAGCAGAATAATAAATGAAACCTATAACGGAGATAATATAGTTTCTAATTGGGAAGACATTTCAGGAAAATTAACACTTAATGTAGGAAAATTAGATATAACGCCGGAAAAAGAAGTTATTTCAATAGATGTTAGAATTCCTGTAACATACAAAAAAGAAGATTTTATAAAGAAACTAACTAAAGAGGCTGAAAAATATAATTTAGTATATGAAGAATTTGATTATCTTCATTCTATATATGTTCCTATAGAAAATGAACTGATCAAAAAATTAAGAAAAGTAATTGAAGAACAAACAGATATAGATTCAACTCCATTAACATCCGGAGGCGCTACCTATGCCAGGTCAATGGAAAACTGCGTAGCTTTTGGTGCAGTTTTTCCAGGAAAACCTAAGACTGAGCATCAGACTAATGAGTATATAGATGTGATTGATCTAATGAAAAGCGCTGAAATATATGCTCATGCAATTTATCAACTGCTGCATTAATATGATTCTAATATTTGATAGCCCTGCTGTCAGTATTTATGAATAAACATTATATATTTATGAGGAGGAATTATTATGAAGAAAAAATTCAAAATGACCTCAGCATTTACAGTACTTATTATTATTATAGCTGTAGTTGCAATTCTTACTTGGATTATTCCTGCTGGAAAATATGATGATAAGGGAGTTTATCAGACAATTACACAGAATCCCCAAGGAATTTACAATATTATTGCAGCTCCAATTCAAGGATTTTTTGATGCTGTAGACATTGCATTGTTTGTTATTGTTATTGGAGGATTCTTAGGAATCGTTTTGAAAACTGGAGCAATTGACGGAGGCATAGGTTCCATCTTAAAAAATCTTAAAGGTAAAGAAATATGGATGATACCTATTCTTATGATTTTATTTGGAATAGGCGGAACCACATTTGGTATGGCAGAAGAAACAATAGCACTTTATCCAATAATCATTCCTGTATTTATAGCTGCGGGATATGATGCAATTACACCAGTAGCAGTTATATTACTGGGAGCGGGAACTGGAGTATTGGCATCAACTGTTAACCCTTTTGCGACCGGTGCAGCATCAGAGGCTGCAGGAATTGCACTTGGAAATGGCATAATACTCAGATTTATAATGTTAGTTGTTTTAGAAACTATAAGTATTATATTTGTAATGAAATATGCAAAGAAGGTAAAAGCTGATCCTTCTAAATCAATAGTTGCATTTATGAAAAAAGATAATGAAGAGCATTTCTTAGGAGACAATAATGAAATACCTGAACTTACTAAAAGAAGAAAATGGGTTCTTGTTATGTTTGCATTAACTTTCCTAGTTATGATTTTAGGAGTTATTCCATGGGCTGCTAAATTTAACATTAATATATTTAATGACGCGTATAACTGGATAGCTTCAAAGGCTCCTATATTTGGACTGCAGCCAAATACTGCCAAGACATACTGGGATGTTTATAGTGCTGTTGGAACTCATTCTGCAGCACTGGGAGACTGGTGGTTTGGTCAGATGACAGTATGGTTCTTCTTCATGGCAGTACTGATTGGACTGATATCTAAGATGAAGGAACATGAAATTGTAGAAAACTTTGTTAATGGATCAAGGGATTTACTGGCAGTTGCTTTTATTATTGGAGTAAGCAGAGGAATAAAGGTAGTTATGGCAGCTGGCGGAATGGATGCTACAATTCTTTACTGGAGTTCAAATGCACTTAAAGGATTACATCCGGGACTATTTGCAGTATTATCATATATTTTCTATATTCCGATGTCCTTCTTAATTCCATCCACCTCAGGCTTAGCTGGAGCTACAATGCCGGTTATGGGCCCTCTGGCTGGGAATGTATTTCAAAGTGCTGGCTTAGCAGCAGATTTTGGTAAGTCAATAGTTATTACTGCTTATCAGTCAGCATCAGGTATAGTAAACCTGATAACACCAACATCAGGTGTTGTTATGGGAGCTTTAGCAATAGGAAGGGTACCATATGACAAATGGTTAAAATTCACTGGAAAGATACTTGGAATTCTTTTTGTAGCTACTATAATTTTCTTGTTTGTAGCCACACTCTTTTAATATTTAAAATAATTAAAGCACCACATTGTGGTGCTTTAATTATACCTTGTCCAATTATTTTACATACTGATGGATTTTATAAAATCCTCAAAACTTCGGCCGCTGCTGATTCTAACTCTGTGAAGAAATAAATATCCATTAGATTCAGAGGCAAATCCAGGCTTTGTAGTTACTGCCATAACATACCCTGCATCTCTGGCAGCTCTTTCTGTAAAATTATTATATCTGCCGGAAGGATAAGCTAAATATTTTATTTTCTTTCCCTCCATAGCTTCTAAATCTTCTCTTGCTTTTTTTAGTATTTCATATTGTGCTTTGTAACTTAGACTTGCCAAATTATTATGATTTGTAGTATGACTTTCCACGGAAATACCATTATTTATCATTTCCTTAATCTGCTTGCTGTTAATATAGGCACTATTCGTATCAATTGTATTGGTAATATCGAAAATTGTTGCTTTAAAGCCAAATTCTTTTAATATGGGATAAGCATTAACATAATTATCTTCATAACCATCATCAAAAGTAATAGCTATTGGCTTTTGGGGAGCTTTTCTTTTCCCAGATAGAAAGTCATATAAATCATCAAGACTAATAGGAGTATAACCATTTTTCTTAATATATTTCATCTGCAGGTAAAAATCTTCCTTTGGTACCCTAAGACTGTTCCCCTTTTCATAGTCTATAGAATGGTACATAAGAATAGGTATTTTAATATTGGAATTAACTTTATTTTTTATAAATACCTTTGTATTTGAAGGTGAAACATTTTTAATGGTTTTTATTTTACAGGTATTTAATAATTTTTGAGCCATATTGTAATTTTTCTTATCTATAGGAGCCACTTTACTAAATAATGAAATAGCCTTATCATAATTCTTATTATTCATTTCTATCTGAGCCTGATTGAAACTATCATTTGATTCATTTAAATTTTCCAAAAGTTTAGCTTTATAATTGTTATCTCTTTTATTTTTTAGCTCAGTATTTGAATTAAACTCTTTGGATTCCTTATAGTTTCCTATATATAAATTAAAGGATTTTATTTTATTGTTATTCGAATTTTCATTATATAAATAGAAAATAACAAAGAAGGCTAATCCTAAAAGTGACAGTAATTTTATATATTTAACAATATTTTTTTTCATAATTTTCTCCTTACAGCTTGTCTAATTTTTAATTAAAATCGCCCAAATAATTATATGAAAAAACTATATAGTAATCAATATAAAATATGGTAAAATATAGATTAATATATGATTTGCAGTAACAGGAGGTATATATGTATAAATATATGAAAGAACAACAAAAATATGTTAAAGATCAGCTTGATAATAAAAATTGTGATTACATTTGGCTTCAGGAATACTTTAAAGCACAAATCCGGTTTTTATCTCATGAGAGGCTTATTCATCTTATTATTACATTGTTTTTTTCTCTATTATTATTAGCTTCGATTATAATTTCTTTTATTTGTCCAAGCGTTCTGTTATATTTATTGATTTTAATTCTCTTTATTTTAGTGTTTTTCTATATAGTGCATTACTATAGGCTGGAAAATGGTATTCAAAGCTGGTACTTGATATATAATAAGATAGAAGAAAAACTTCATAAATAAATCACTGCTTTTAATTGAATATGTCAATAAAATGTGTCATTATTTTATATAGAAAATTTAACCAACAGATTATTTAAATTTGGAAGTAAATAAGTTGTTGACTAAAAATTAACTGTATGATATATTTGGGAAAATAGAATAAATGTAATAACAAAGTATAATAATATAGAACTAAAAAATGTAAAAATATTTATATGGGCTTAATGAACTATTAATATTAATAATACTTATAATTCATTAGGCCTATATTTATGAATAGATAAATAATCTATTAAATTTAAAGGAGAGAGGAATTCAAATTTAAATTAATTGTGTTAAATTAACAAGAGCTTACAAAAGAAGAGGTGGATAAATTGAAATGGTTTAACAATCTAAAAATATCAAAAAGACTGAAAATAAGTTTTATTACAATATTAGCAGTAGTTATGCTGATTGGATTTATAGGGTATAAGGCTCTATATAATATGAGAGCTGCAGCAAAGAATATAGCCGATAACAGATTGCCCAGCATACAGTATTTATTAACACTTCAAAAGCTTCAGTTAGCCGTAGATGGTGCTGAATGGACTTTGTGCGTGCCTGAAACCATTGATGAGCAAAGTGAAAGAGATACAGCTTATAAAACAATTGAAGATTCATTTGTTTCAGCAGAAAAGATTATGAAGGAATATGAAAAAATCCCCCAAAATTCTGAAACAAAAAAAGTTTGGGATAATTTTAAAATAGCTTGGGATTCATGGAGAAAAGGTGATTTGGAATTTGTAAGCAAAATGAAACAGTATGATGCAGATAAGAAAGAAGAATCCCGTAATACTGCTTATAACGTAGAAGTAAATCCAGCTGAAAGCATAAAGCTCCTTGAGCAAATTGTGAATATGGATAATACTACAACTAAATCAGTTATAACAAAGTCTAATAGTACATTTGTCTTTACTATAGCCATGTTTATAGTTTTAATATTTTTTGGTGCATTGATAGCTGGAATATTAGGACTAGCTTTGAGTAAAGGAATCAGCGTACCTCTTAAGAAAATGACTGATATAGCAAATAGAATTGCTATTGGCGATTCCGATGTAAATATTTTAATTAATTCAAAAGATGAGATAGGAATATTAAGTGAAGCCTTTAGAAAAATGATAGAAAATATTAATGAAAACACTGCTGCTGTTAAAAAAATATCTGAAGGTGATTTAAATATTGAAATAAAACAAAAGTCAGAAAAAGATGTTTTAGCGGGCAGCATGATAACTGTGGTAAATACTCTAAAGGACTTAGAAGCAGAGATAAATACAATTATTAATGAGGCTATTGATGGAAATTTAAGCTTCAGGGGAGATACTTTAAAATTTAAGGGAAGCTATAAAAATATTATAAATGGTTTGAACAAAACTTTGAATGCTGTTATTGAGCCCCTTGATTTTGCTTCAGATTGTATAGGAAAATTAGCAAATGGAGAAAAATTAGAAGAAATTAATAATAATTTTAAAGGTTATTATTATATATATATCAATAATATTATAGAAGTAAGAAATGCTCTTAAGGCTTTATTAAATGAAACTGCTAAATTATCTGAGGCGGGTACTAATGGTGACCTGTCTGTAAGAGGTGATTTATCTAAAGTTAAAGGTGAATATGCAGAAATAGTAAAAGGAATAAATGATACTTTAGACGCTGTAATAAATCCAATTAATGAAGCTGAGCAGGTTTTAACTAAAATGTCAGTAAATGATTTTTCAATTAAAATGTCTGAAGATTATAAGGGAAGGTATAAAGATATATCTTATTCCGTAAATGGAGTGCTTGCAAGACTTTTAGCTATTGAAAGTTTATTTGGCAGGTTATCTGAAGGAGATATAACATTACTTTCTGAGTATGAAAAAACAGGCAAAAAATCTGAAAATGATAAAATTATACCAGCCAGCATAGAGATGATGAAATCAATAAAGAATTTAATTGATGAATCAAATATGATTTCAGGGTCAGCAGCAAATGGAGATTTGAGTGTAAGGGGAGATGAAGACAAATTTAAAGGGGGCTTTCTAGAAGTAATAACAGGCTTAAATGCTACAATGGAGGCCATTTCCAGACCATTACAAAATGCTAAAAATACTATTGATGAAATGGCTGAAGGAAACTTAAGCATTTATATGGAAGGAAATTACAATGGAGAATATGCTAAAATTAAAGATTCTCTTAATGAAACAATAAATGCATTTAATTTGATCATCAGGGATATAAATAATACTGCAGAGCAGGTAGCAAGTGGTTCAAATCAAGTATCCTATGGAAGTCAGGTTTTATCCGACGGGTCTTTCAAACAGTCAAGTTCTATTGAAGAGCTTAATTCATCAATAACAAATATTGCAAAGGAAACAAAAGAAAATGCGGGAAGTGCAGGACAAGCTAGCAAATTATCCCTAATGGCTAAAGAAAAAGCAGATCAGGGTAATTTACAGATGAATGAAATGCTTTCTTCTATGGAAGATATAAAAAGGTCCTCAGATGATATTGCAAAAGTAATTAATGTAATAGATGATATAGCTTTTCAGATAAATATGCTTGCACTCAATGCATCTATTGAAGCGGCAAGAGCAGGTCAGTATGGTAAAGGATTTGCTGTAGTTGCTGAGGAAGTGAAAAACTTAGCAGCAAGAAGTGCTAGAGCTGCAAAGGAAACTGCAGAACATATTGAAAATTCTAAAACTAAAGTAAATAAAGGAACTGAAATAGCATATGAAACATCTGAATCTTTAAAGGAAATAGTTGAAAAAGCAGCATCAGCATCTTGTCTTGTTGAACAAATATCAATGGCATCAAACAGGCAGGCTGAAGCTATTATGGAAATTAATAAAGGTATTGAACAAGTTTCAAGTGTAATTCAAACTAATTCAGCAACAGCGGAGCAAAGTGCCAGTGCCAGTGAAGAACTTTCCGGCCAGGCTCAATCATTGAAAAATATGGTGAAAAATTTCAAACTTAGATCCTAAATAAATCGTTAAAATATGCGTGTATCTGCATATGATTTAGTAATAAAAATATTTTAAATAATACTTGTATAGTTAAAATCTTTATGATATACTTATAGAGTATTAAGAGATTAATACAAAGATTAAATTAGATAACAACATATCCTCTTTTTGCAGGTTATTCTTGTTAATCAATTTAAAAATCTTTAATCTTGTAAAAAGGAGGAATATAAAAATGGCAGATAAGACTTTAGTATGTAAAGATTGCGGAAAAGAATTCGTTTTCACAGAAGGCGAGCAGGCTTTCTACAAAGAAAAGGGATTTGAAAATGAACCTCAGAGATGTCCTGATTGCAGAAAAGCAAGAAAGCAACAGAACAACAGAGGATTCAGAAGATAGTAATTTGATTACTATAAGCTCTATAGGTTTTCCTATGGAGCTTTTAATTTTTTAAAGTTTACCAGGCAGCTTATAAGCAGTTCCGATTATGCTAAGCTAAAATTGACTCTGTTTGGTTTTCTCCTTCATCCAGCATCTTTTTATAATATCCATTTTTATTTACCAGTTCAATATGGCTGCCTGCTTCAATTATTTTTCCATATCTAAGCACAGCTATGTTATCTGAATTTCTAATAGTTGAAAGTCTGTGAGCAATTACAATAGTTGTTCTGCCTTTAGTTACATTTTCTATTGCTTTTTGAATTAAAACCTCAGTATGTGTATCGATATTTGATGTAGCTTCATCCAAAATAAAAATAGAGGGATTCTTAGCTATTGCTCTGGCAAAGGATAAAAGCTGCTTTTCTCCTGATGAAAAGGTATTTCCTCTTTCCATAACCTTATGGGATATATTTCCTGGAAGTGAATAAACAAAATCATAAGCATAGGATACCCTTAAGACTTCATCTATTTTTTCTTTTTTCAATTTATGATTTAGGGATATATTATCTTCTATATTTCCTGAAAATAAGAAAACATCCTGAAGTACAAGAGCAATATTATTCCTCAAATCTTTCTTTCTTATATTATTTATATTTATGCCATCTATTAATATTTCACCTCTTTGGACTTGGTAAAAACCGCATATTAAACTGATTATTGTAGTTTTGCCGGCACCGGTTTCACCTACAAAGGCCATGGTTTCACCCTTACTTAGTTTAAAGTTTACATCTTTTAATATCCAATTTTTATCATCATAAGAAAACCATACATTTTTAAATTCTATGCTCCCTTGAATATGCTTTAATTGTACACCTTTTTCTATGTCCTCTAAATCATTTTCCTGATCTAAAAGCTCAAATATCCTGTCTGCTGAAACAAGGGCAGATTGAATTGTAGTATAACTATCTGCCAGGTCTGCTATAGGAGAAAAAAATTGTTTTATATATGTAGTAAAAGCGTACAGGACTCCTATTTCCAAGGTGTCATTTCCTATCCTTTCCATCCCATACCATATTAAAAGAGCAACTGCCAAGCTTTGAAATACATCGGCAGCTGGTCTTAATATACTGTTTAGCTTTACCTGAAAAAGAGTAGTTTTATAATATGCATCATTTATTGACAAGAATTCCTTTCTCTTTTCCTTTTCTCCCTGAAATATCTGAATTATTTTCATTCCGGATATGTTTTCAGCCATAAATCCATTAATTCTTCCAATGAGCATCTTCATGTTTTTAAAATTGTCCTTAATTTTTTTCTTAAGCACAAATACTAAAAAAAACATTATTGGAACAACAGAAAAAGCAATTAAGGAAAGCAGTACATTTAAAGAAAGCATTGTATAAATTATACCTATCAGCAGGAAAACATCACTGAATAAATTTATAATTACATCTGTATACATCTCACTTAAGGCTTCTACGTCATTTGTTGCCCTGGTAATCAGCTTCCCGGAAGACATTTTATCTAAATAAGATAAAGGAAGAAGCTGAATTGTTCTAAATACTCTTCCTCTTAAATTATTCATTATTTTCTGGCCGGCTATATTAATTAAATTTACCTGACTTATGGAGAAAAAGCCGCCTAAAATTACCACAGCAAAATAAGCTAATGCTAAGAAATTAATTGAATGTATTCCTGCCTGGGGCATTTTTTTTATAAGAAAATCATCTATGATTACCTTTAAAATATATGGATTTATAAGCTGGGCAGAATTTACCATAAGAACGCAGACTGCAGCTAGTATTATATCCTTTATATAGGGTATGGTTAATTTTAATAGTCTTATTAGACTTCTTCGATTATGAAGAGAGGAGTCCCTTTTTTCTTTCTTTATACTGCTCCATGTATGTTTCATAATATATTCCTCCTTTTGCCATCAGCTCACTGTGGTTCCCAGCCTCTATTATATTTCCTTTTCTCATAACAATTATTTTATCCAGATTTTCTACTGCTGATATTCTATGGGCTATTACTATTGAAGTTTTACTTTTTCTTGCATTTTTAAGGTTATGAAGTATTGTATCTTCTGTTATGGTATCCACAGCAGAAAGTGAATCGTCCAGTATAAGAATTGGAGGATCTTTTATTAATGCTCTGGCAATTGCAATTCTTTGTTTTTGCCCACCTGATAAGTTAACTCCTCTTTCACCGATTAAGCTTTTAAAACCATTTGGAAGATCAAGTATGCTGTCATATATGCAGCTAAGCTTTGCTGCACCTTCTGCCTGCTTATCAGTATAACAGGTTTTAAAAAATTTGATATTATCATATACTGTTGCTGAAAACAAGAAGCTGTCCTGGGGAACATACCCAAAGGCTCCCCGCAGTGAATTTAATGAAAACTCATTAATATCATGTCCATCAATAAATATCATTCCATCATTTGTATTATACAATTTTAGTAAAAGGCTCGCTAAGGTGCTTTTCCCGGAGCCTGTTTCACCTATTATGCCTAAGGTGCTTCCTGCTGGGATTTTTAGATTTATATTATTTAGAGCAGAGAAGCCTCTAATATAGGAAAATGAAAGATTTTTAAATTCAACGGAACCTTCGATTATATTATCCGGTATTAATTTACCTTCTAAGATATCACTTTTCTCATTAAATATTTCATTTAATCTTTTGAGAGATGCTATACCTCTTTGAAATATGGTTAAAATTCGTCCTATTGATTTAATTGGGTTCATTATCATAACCAGATACCCATTAAAAGCGATGAAAGAGCCTAGAGATATAGACCCATCCAGAACCATATTCCCTCCCCAAATAAGATTTATTACGAAGCTGATGCTGAAACTTGCTTCAATTAAAGGAGAAAGGAAGGAGGATATTCTAACCATTTTAATATTTGCATCCATCATATTATCATTTAGCTTTTGAAAATTCTCCATTTCACTGTATTCCTGGACATAAGCCTTTATTACTCTTATCCCATATATGTTTTCCTGAACCCTATCAGAGATTGCAGCAAAACACTCCTGCACTTTTTTAAATCTTTTTTGAATTAAGCTTCCAATTTTAAGCATGAGAAAAACTATTACCGGTATAGGAAGAAGAGCAATCAGAGTGATTTTTAAGTTTATTACCCTGGTCATAGAATAAATAGATATTAAACAGATAGCTGCACCATTTATTGACATTGCTGTTGCAGGGCCAAAGGTCATTCTAACTGCTGAAATATCATTTATGGCATAGGCTATCAGATCTCCTGTTTTATGTTTGTTGTAAAAGTCAACAGGAAGCTTTTGAAAATGGTAAAAAAGAGACTCCCTTAAGCTGCATTCAAATTTTCTTGCATTAACTATGATAAGATTTCTCCAGCAGTAGGTGGTTATAAAGACAGTGGCTGCTATAATCAGCAGGTAAATAATATTAGTACTTACATCAGTCTTATTGAAATTCTTCACTTTTAAAATATCAATAGTATTTCCTAAAACCCTGGGAAATAGAGTTTGAATATAAGAGGTAAAGAGCATAAAAAATATTCCTATAATATAAGATAGGCGATGCTTTTTAAAAAAGTCAGTTAATAATCTATAATTCACTGTAATCACCTAATTTTTTAACTGAATTTTTTTCTATTATATTACCTGTGACTGATATAATTTCAAAAGGTTTATCCGGATTTTTAATTCTGCTTAGAAGAAGCCTTACTGCAATTTCACAGGAGTATTTAAGATTTAATTCAATAGTAGTAAGTGCAGGGGAGGATATAGAAGACATTTCTGTATTTCCGCAGCCAATTACAGATATGTCATCAGGTACTTTTATTCCTTTGCTGTTTAAATATTGTATCAGCTTTAGCGCTGCATAATCTAAAGTGCATACAAAGGCATCCGGAAAGTCACCAGTATTTATTAAATAGTCCATATGCTGCTTAAGATTATCAAATGACTCTATAATATAATCTTTTTTAATATATAAATCATGCTTATCCAAACAAAAATTAATTCCTAACAAATATTCCCTGTTTTTGAAATCGTCGCAGCCTCCAATAAACCCGATTTTTTTATGACCATTTTCTATTAAATAATCACAAGCTTTATATCCTGAATTATTGTAATTAAAATTTACATAATCACTGTCAAAGGATGGCGTATACCCTAAGTAAAAAATAGCAGATTTTATCTTTGACCTTATAAATGCTGCATAATTACTGTTAAACCTTCCTAAAAATATTACACCGTCATAGTATTTTTCTTTTTCAAGCTTGCAGGGTAAATACATATCAATTTGGTTTTCCGCTGCGATATATTCTATGCTGTAATTAACATTCATATCCTGAAGACTTTTTTCAGTATATCCAATAATATAACTAAAATTACTATTATCCTGGATATTTTGTCTGCCGTGGAGAACTAATACTTTTATATCCTTAGTTTTATTTTTTAAATAACCCATCTCATCGGCTTTTAGAATTATCTTATTTCTCAATTCTTCACTGACTCCATCCTGACCTAGAAGAGCTCTGCTTACAGAAATAGGAGAAATATTAAGTATACTTGCAATCAGCGAAATGGTAGTTTTATTTTTCTTCATTATTACCTCCTAACCTGGTCTATATAATAATTATAGTTATATATATGCATAAATACAACGATATAAATACAAATTAGTAGCGATATAAAAAGATAAATTTTATCTATTGATTATTTTGCCAAAATTCACTAGAATCTAATTGTTAAAGGAGGCTGATATGAGAAATGTTATTGAACTGAATAATGATTGGTATTTTAAACTCGATTATAATGATGGTATGGAACAAAATAATATTGCTGATGATTATGAGAAGTACCAGATGTGCTTTAGTGTCCATGGGAAGCTGCTGTAAAAGACGGGGCAGTTTGTAACAATTAATAAGCATGGTCAGGTTATAGCAAAAGTATGGCAAAATAAATGTTAAGTAAAAAAAAGAGAATCAACCCACAAAGTTGATTCTCTTTAATTTGAATTTATCTGCGTTTCTTGAACATTGATGCGCCTGCCAGTATGATCAGACTGCCAACCATATAGAACATATCTGGTGATACCCCTCCGGTTTGTGGAAGAGTTGTTGACCCATATGGAGTTTCTTCATCTTCTATATCTACCGGACCTTCAGGAGTTGGATCGTCTGGGATATCAGTCGGACCTTCTGGAGTTGGGTCGTCTGGAATATCTGCTGTATTAATAACCTGTATTGATGCTGATTCACCTGGTTTAACAGTAATAGAATTATTGGAATCAGTTAAATCTGTAGTATATCCTTTAGGAACTATTTCAAATAAAGTATAGGTGCCGGGAGTTAAATTTTCAAATTTAGCCTGACCAAATTCATTTGTTACAGCAGTTAAATTAACAGTTCCATTTGTAAGTGTAAATGTAACATCAGCCTGAGGATCTCCATTTATGGTATCAATATTCTTTTGAACTATTATTTCTGCAGTTTTTAGGGTATTAACAACGTGTTTAGTAAAGATTTCGCCAGGTTTAACTGTTATTTTATTATTGGAATCAGTTAAATTCGTATTATAATCAGCAGGAACTGTTTCTGATAAAGTATAGGTTCCTGGTATTAAGTTGTCAAATATAATCTGACCATCACCGTTAGTTTTTTCAGTATAGGTTTTTATGCCATTGGTTAATGTAAATACTACTTCAGCCTGAGGAATTCCGGTTTCACTTTTAATATTTTTCTGAACTATTATAGTTGATGGTTTTTCTGTATTAACAACAGGAATTTCTCGATCCTCATCTGGTTTTAAATTAATTGTGTTGTTAGTATAGTTTAAATCAGTAGTATAACCTTCAGGTACTGTTTCGGATAAAGTATATACTCCAGAAGCTAAGTTTTCAAACTTTAACTGACCATTAGCATCTGTTTTCCCGGTAAGGGGCTTATCAGTTCCATTAGATAGCGTAAATTCTACATTAACTTGAGGATCTCCACCTATTTTTCCGATATATTTCTTTACTAAGATGGATGAAGGCTTTTCAGTGTTAATAACCTGCTTATTAGTTATTTCTCCGGCTTTAACTTCTACAGTACAGTTTGTTGGTAAATCAGTGGTATATCCTTTAGGAACTGTTTCTGTTAGAGCATAAATTCCGGGATCTAGGTTTTCAAACTTTAATTGACCGTTAACATCTGTTCTGCCTGTTAAAGGCTGGTTAGTGCCATTAGATAATGTAAATTCAACGTTTGACTGAGGAGCTCCGGTTTTGCTTCCAATATTTTTTTGAATTATGACATTTCCATGCTCTGCTGTTGGAGGAGTATCCAGAGTATTAATAACCTGAAATTGTAATGTTTGTCCTGGGTTTACAGTTATTAAATTATTACTTGAATTTAAATCTGAAGAATATCCTTTAGGAACAATTTCTGCTAAAATGTATGTTCCGGGAGTCAGGTTTTCAAACTTGAGTTCACCTTTTGCATCTGTTTCCCCGGTAAGAGGCTGATCAGTGCCATGAGTTAGTGTAAATTCAACTTTAGATTGAGGGTCCCCGTCTTTACTTCCAATATTTTTCTGAATTACTAATGCTCCCGGTTTCAGGGTATTAATAACTTGCTTAGTAAAAATTTCACCTGGCTTTACAGTTATTTTATTATTGGAATCATTTAAATCTGTATTATATTCACCGGGAACTGTTTCAGTCAAGGTGTAGGTTCCTGCAGTCAGATTTTCAAACTTTAACTGACCATCAGTGTTTGTTTTTCCGGTAAGTGGCTTATTGATACCATCAGATAAGGTAAATACAACATCAGCCTGAGGTTTTCCGTCTTTACTTTCTTTATTTTTCTGGACAATAATTGTTGATGGCTTTTCAGTATTTATAACCTGTTTCGTAACAGTTGCACCTTCCTGTAAAATGATTGTCCTGTTTTCATCCTTTAAATCTGTTTCATATCCATCAGGAACTGTTTCATATAATTTATAGCTTCCTGAAGGAAGATTATTAAATGTAATCTGACCATTTGAATCTGTTCTGCCATTTAGTTCTATGGTATTATCATCATTATATAGCTTAAAAGGAACATCCTTCTGGGCTGGTCCATCTTTAGTATTTTTCTGGACAATAATGGTTCCCAAATTTTGAACTTTATATTTTATATAATAGTACCAAGCACCTCCGGTTCCTTTTGTGTAACCACCCCATGCTGTTTCTCCCTTTACTCCGTCTTTAACTACTGTGGTATGTGCTACGATATATAATTCAGTGGCATTTTTAAAATTCTCAAGAGGAATTTTTACCGAATATGTTTGTACTAATTCTCCAGATCTTTTATATGTCATCTGACCTGGTGATGGGTGCGTTGTTGGAGCTGTTGTATAAACGTCCAGCTGATTTTCCTTCATATACCAGCCATCTATGGTATTATACTGAACAGTTAAGGTTGTGCTATCATTAGACACAGTTACGTTACCTACGATGATATGTTGACCTGCAGTTAATGGGTAAGATATCGT
>JBAXYJ010000004.1:0-38513 GCA_041670885.1 Clostridiaceae bacterium | reverse complement strand
TAGACCGGCTTACCCATAAGGCATATTTGATAGATATGCAGGGTGACTCCTACAGGCTGCGGGAGACCATGAGACAAAGTGCTGCTATGGCAGGTAAAACTCTTTAACAAATAAAGCACCTGTTAATCAAAACAATTGATTCACGGGTGCATTAATTCTATAATTAATGACCTAAAATTCAATGAGCGGTTGACCTAATTTTCGGTTGACAAAAACACATATCATTTCAGCTACTGGGCTTATTTTAGCATTATTTAATTTTCATTTCTATACGTGAAATCTTTGACGCTTACGAAAGTTTATGCAAAAAAGTGGATTCTTATTGAATCCACTTTTTCCGCTCACGTAGTAAAAAGGGGCTGTTGCATTTTGCAACAGCCCCTAATATTTAAAAATTTATAAAACATATTCATTTTGGTTGACAGTGTTTTTTGAAATTTATTTTTGTAATATTTTTAGATGCCATGCAAATGAAACTCGGCTTCAGATTTATCTGAAATCGATAACGTAATTATAAATTTTCTTTAACTAAATGACATTGTATCTTTAATAGTACTAAGAAAACAAGAGACAGCATCATAACCGCTATACCTATGATAGAAAAATTGAATAGCATTTCCGGATTTAATAAAATAGTAAAAACTCCTGTTCCAATAGGCATAAAAATAATTGCAACTGTGAATATAATACCAAATATTCTACCAATAAATTCATTATCAACATCACGTTGAACAAAAGAAAAAAAATGAATATTAAATATCGTTAGAAATAAATTAAACAATGCTGGCGAAATAGCTAAAATAATAGCTCTATGAAAAACTATATAGAGTAATGGAGCAATTGATAACATCAATCCAGATAAACCCAAATAAAACATTAATTTCTTTATGGACAACTCTTTATTAACAAAACTACTCACTATCGCCCCCAACAGGCCACCAATTGCTTCTGCCGCTAAGAAAATTCCATATAAGCCATCTGATAAATTCACAAACATCTGGTTACTATATGGAAGTAAGAGATTGTATGCGGCAAGAAAAAAATTCACCAATGCAGATAGAATAATAATAATACAAATTTGTTTATGACTTACTAAATACTTAAATCCTTGCACAAGATCAGTAAATATATTTAATAAAGAATTCTTATCATTTTTCAATATTTCTTCATTTATAGGTATAATTAGAAATATTAACAATGCAGCAATCAAAAATGATATGCCGTCTAATAAAAGTACACCATGAACACCTATCTTACCATATAAAAAAATTGCAATTATCGGTACAGTGACTTTAATGATAGTACTAATAGTCTCCAAATAAGAATTTATCTTTGAAATATTTTGTTTTTCTACAATTTCTTTTGTAAAAGCTTTATACGTTGGTGCAGAAAAAGAACTCAAAAAAGCCAGAATAACATTTGTAACCACAACCGCATATATTAACCATGTATCCTTATTAATAAATGATAATAAGATACAAGCAATTCCACTACAAATATTAGTCAAAACTATTATTTTTTTTCTTCTAAAGTTGTCTGCAATTACCCCACCAAAAAGATTAAATAAAACACCTATGATATTTTCTAGAGCCTGATATATTCCCACTAGTGACATAGAATGTGGACTTATTCCAGCCAAAAAAGTATTATTAGCAAAATCAAACATAATATCTCCAAATCGAGATATTCCTTTACTACTTACAAGATACAGCATATTTTTTTTTTCTTTTTGCATTTTAATCCTGAAACACTTATTTATCAAGTTAATAATCACATCTCCTTTCCTTTTATAAGGTATCACATTCAAATACCGTGAGTTAAAGTTTTTTCTATATTTTTTCTATATATTCACATTATATTATCTTGCCTATTTAAGCTAATAACCATTTTGTAAGCTACTATTGTAAGTGTAAATTTACTATAAATATAGTCCCTTTTTTTTACTTAATTGAATTAATTCTTTTGTTAACTCCCATAACTCTGGAGACTCTTCTTCAATAAATTTTTTCTTTTTTAATACCATTTCAGAAGAAATGTTATTAGGATTATATCCATCTTCTGATACGATAAAATGATTGATTAAAGGCACTAAAGCATCAATTACTCGTGCATATTTTGCCACTGCACTATCACCAGTCTCAAACTCAAGCCATAATTTCTTCATGCTTTGATATTGATCTGTAGGAAGCATCCCTAATGATTTTTCAATTGATTTCTCTTCATTACTATGAGAAAAAGCCTTTCCCTTTTCATCAAAAACCCATGTATCCCCAGCATAAATTTCTCCTAAATCATGTAATAACAACATTAACATTACTTTTTCCATATCTAGCTTTTTAGGATAGTATTCTTGAAACAAACTAGAAACAAACGCAGCTTGCCACGAATGTTCAGCGCTATTTTCAAATCTTC
The DNA here is from genome assembly GCA_041670885.1 of Clostridiaceae bacterium. Lineage (GTDB taxonomy): Bacteria > Bacillota > Clostridia > Clostridiales > Clostridiaceae > JAJBWD01. The sequence continues at coordinate 36,101 of JBAXYJ010000004.1, read as the reverse complement.
CATCCATAGTACGATTAAATCTTGTAACTTTTTTTAATTTTTCAATCTCTTCTACAAAGTTAACTTGTTTACTTATTCTTTCCATAATATAATCTCTCCTTTTATTACTACATAAATTCTTCAATTAGTGTTTCAACACTTTTCCCTGTTACAGAACATTTATATTCTCCTATGGATTCTGTCAATGGAGTAATTTTAACTATATGCTCTATAGGTGTTATTAATAAATGTATAGTTGTATTTTTTAATACTCTCAGTTCTCGCAAATGAAATACTTCATGTTGCATTTCAGTGCAATCATTTAATATATGTACATGATAATGACCTTTTCTCTCATACTCACGTCCATTTGTAAAATCATACCAATCAGCATCTTTACGTTTAAAGTAAGTTCCAACTATCATTACTTGTTGGCCAGGATTCAATTTGAATTCTTTTTCGTTTCCTATTTCAGTTGCCTCATATAAATATTCAAAAGCCTTTTGAGGACGTCTTTTTAATACTCTTCCTTTTATTGCAATAGCATCTTCCTCAGTTTCTTCAATAAAAGCTTGTACTGCAAACGCTTCAAATCCTATATTTTCAGCAAATGACTTCACATATTCCATAAATTCAAGATTTCCGTTAACTTTTACCTTATGATATATAGTTCGGCTATTTTTTGATTCTTCTAAAAAAGCAGTATGAGAATAAACCATCCGATTTTCTAACATCTTGCCATCTCTGCATAATTGTATTCCCTTGCTATAACCTTCTTCATTTAAAAGATAGCCCGAAAAACTATTGGATATTCCGCCACCATTCTTTCCATATACTAATTGTTCTTCAATCACTTCACCACCTGGATGAGTTCCTGTGTTAGGCGCTCCCGCCACACCTACTCGTAGATAATAATTATCTTGTAAAACTCCTATTTTCTTTAATATCGCTCTAATATACAAATCTTTAAAATCTAAAAAACTGGCATTTATAAAATTCTTAATACCTTGCATATCTACAATAAAGGAATTAACTCCTCCATATGAATGACGATTTAACAGCATCTTTTCTATTGCTTGATTAGTATTATCAATTCCATAATTCATGAAAATCTCATTATTAAAAGAATTACTTATATCCTTCTTCATTACAAGAAATGTTCTATTGTCAATTTCAACTATAAAGACATTTTTTGAATGTATATAATATTTTATGTTTTCGTCAACAATCTCTCCAATAGTGTTACTGTCATCACTTACAAACATATTTCAACCACCTTTCATATTTTTTTATAATAACATAAATTCATATTCAATATATATTTAATTTTTTAGATACAAATAGCTTCCACTGTTGTAGTTTTTCATTTGATTTCCTAATCTTAACTTGAATCAGCTGTTCATCATTTATATTGTCCAATTTATAACTCTGGTATTTTTTACTTATTTCTACAGAGTTTTGCATATCAATTCCCGCTATCCTTATATTGTTAACCGATAAAAACTTCAAATAATCTTGCATTTTCTCAACTTCTGTATCATCAGCTATCAATAATGGAATTTTATTATTTCGTAAACTTCTTACTTTTTTCTCTAATGTGTCCATTGTCGCTTCACATGAAATATCCACTTTTTTCGTCAAATAATCAGGTTGATGTTTCGAAAAATCAATCAATATAAAATCTTTGTCCGGATCAAGAACTCTGTTCAAAAACTTGAGATATTCTTCAAAATCTGCTTGGTTTAGACCAACAGTACAAATCAAATTATTATTTAGCTCTTTTTTTATTTCTATACATCTTGCATAACTAATCCTAAATTGTAATTGTAAAAACGGATTTTTACCATCTAAATTGTACAACCTAATACACTCCGCTATGTCTTCATTACTTAGTTCATTTTCAAGAATCAAAGCAATAGATATTTTAGAATCCATATTCTCTACCATATATCTTATTGAACTCACTTCATAATCTGCTATTGGAAGATTTCTATGAGTACGTATTTCTGGTCGTTCAATTGGACTGTAATTCTCCTCTATGGACTTATATGCTTCAAAACATGAATACACCGCATGTATACCTATCATATTCACGCCATTATCCACTGCAGTTAAGTAATCCTCCATATTATGAACTCTACATAATTTAAATATTCTTCCTTCTCTATACATCTGATAATCTTTTCCCTTCTTATAAATCACTCAAATATATATTTCTTTTAGATATTCTCCCTTCTCACTAGTTCCCCATGTATCAAATGCTGTAATATACTCTTCTACAATGCCATAATCTAATAGATTTCCCCATCCATCCACAACACTCTCGTATGGTTTATTATCCATTAAATAATCAACTAGGTTATTGTAATTAAATGACACCACTGCACTATACACACTATTATTATACTTTTCAAAATAGGTTCTACTATCCATTAAAGTTCTAAATGTTGTCGAATTATTGTCAAATAAAAGCAATTTGAGATTTCCATCTCTAATTTCTTTTAAATAGCCATAGTATGTTTTAGAAATGAAAGTATCAACTTCATATTTCTTCCCTAGCCTATGCTCCTTTTTTGAACTATAATGACAATTCATCAATCGAGGTATTTTTTGAGTTATTTCATTCACTTGAAGAAATGCCACTATAGAATACCCCAATTCCGAACCTCCATAAAAGAATGGAATAACATAATCAAAATCTATCTTGGCAGAATTTGATGATATTAATTTAACAGAACGATATATTGAAACAATGTTGTCCTGTTCTCTCATTCCTTGATGATAAACAAAATAATTATCAAAAAGAGTATTTAACAAATTAAAATCTATTTGTTCAATTGTTTTGATAAAGAAATAATAATCAAATTTATCCTCTAATATTTGAAAAATCAAATTGGTTATTTTTTGAACCAAACAATTTAACTCTTTATTACTACTTATAATTTTATTCATATGAATCTCTGCTTTTTCAAGCATATTTATTACAACCAGATGTATATTTTGCATATGCTCTAATATAGACAAAAATATAATCCTAGTAATATAAGAATTATTTGATTTTTCAAATAAATTAACATCTTTGAATATATTTCTTAATTGATATAACACCTGAGTCAATTTTTTATAATTATCAGACATATAATTAGACAATTTATTATTATTTTCTGGCAACCAATAATAATATAGCTTTCCTCTTAAATATACAATTTCATTTTTTTTTAAAAATAGGCCATCGAGAGCTTTCTTGATAGATAAATATATATCTTTTGTAGTATTGTCCTTTATTATTTCAATCCAATTCTTATATTCCTCTACACTTATCGTTGCTATCCCGACACTATTAGTTTGTTTGCTAAGATAATTAATAAATTGATTATCGACTCTATCTTCCAATAATATTGTACGTGTATTAAATCTTCTATAGAATTCCAGCAACTTTTCTTTCTGAATTGTTTTAAGTGCTTCTTTCCATACAGTACTACATAACTGATCCTTTTTATAATCAATTATCAATGCATCTCCACCGCATTTTTTCACTAAATCAAATAAATCAGGATTTTCAACGGAATCATCTGCAATCATAATAATATTAGCCCCTTTTAAAATTAAATGTTCAACGACCTTTTGCTTCATATCTTGAGACATAAAAAATGCTTCTTCTATTCCTTCAGTAGTAATATCGATCTCTGAGCCTAAAATATAATAATTAATATGTTGTTCAAAATAATTGTCAAAAAAATAATCTACCACACCATGTATAAAGCATCTATATCCTGAACTCAAAAAAACTACTTGAAGTTCTTCTCCGTATATCTCTTTTAGTTCTTTAATATACTCAATACATTCCTTATAATAAAATAATTTCTTTACCACTAGCCTGGCACTATTATAAAAAATATTTTCTAATAAGTTCAAAGAAAATACCGGTTTACTCTGGTTATTTATCATATTATCTTCTCTCAGTTTTCTCTCAATCAACGCTAGTGTTTCTTTTCTGAAATACTCAAGAGATATTGTCTTAAACTCATAAGCTTGACTATTTAAGTGCAAAAAGTGTTCTCTTTCCTTTTCATCAATCAATAAATTGGGCGTTGAACATGCTTTGAACCAGGCTGTTCCGTTTATTATTGTTCTATCCACATCCAAAATAATATATTTATTATTCTCTAAAATATTTGGAATTAACTTTTTGTCAATATTATTTATTAGTTTTTTCATATTTGCTAAGCTCGCTCACCTTTCATAAGACTATAAAATTTTTCTAGTATAATATCCTTGCATGATATAGGCAAACGACAATTTAAAACATAATTATCTTTTGTAGCATAACAATAAATATAGAATGTTTTATATAAAGTATCATCTTTTTTTACGCTTTTACAATAATCTTCACTAGTTCGTTCATCCATTTCACCAATATAGTTAAAAACAAAATCCAAATTATCATACATTTGCTCGATTTCATTATTTTCTACACTATTCTGTGAATAGCACAAATCTTCCAAATATAATTTATTTTCCAAATAATAATAATTGTACTCATCTATTAGCTTTTTGCTACAAATATAAAAATCATCTGATTTACTATCTATAACTAAAGGAAAATGTACATGACAATCTCCGATTACTTGATTAAATCTCTTGTTACCTATAGTTCTACCATTATTAGTAATTCTAAAAGTAATCTTTTCTTTATTGAGAACTATGCTAGCCATTTTTGCTGAAAGCCATAAAAGAATGCCTTCTTTACTATAATTAATTTGGCTACCGGTAAATGACTCTAAAAGATTTATTGGAACTTTAACAATATTTGTTTGTAAATTTCTTATTTTATTACGGTTAGTTGATAATTTTATTATTTCTTTAAATTTTTTACTGTTAATAAACTCTAAATATTTTTTGCTACTATAATTTTCATTGAGTTCTATTAAATAATTATTGTACTTAAATTCCGATATTTTCTTCACTTCGGACTTTTCAGATATATTTTGATAATTAAAGATAACTTCTTTAGAAAAAATGTTACTGCTTGCTGCATCCGCTATTAAATGACTAAAAATAGTAACCAACTCATATGTTTTTTCATCAATTTTAATCAACAACCATCTATAAAGTAAATTATCTTTTTTATCCATTAGTCCTACATAGTTAAACAACTCCTCAACAATGTAATCACATCCTACTTTTATATTATTACACCAATTTAAATCTAATATTTCTATTCCAAATTTATTTGTAGAATTTAGCTCTTTAAAAAAATATTTTCCATCAACATTTTGAATTACAGAACGTAACATTGAATGCTTTCTCAAAACCTGATTTAATGCATTTATCAGCCTTTTCCCATCTAAAGTCTCAATTCTTGTTCTATTTACCACAAGATCATTATATTTTTTTCTAAAAATTTTATTTTGTCCAGGACCACATTCATATAAATTTGAATTCTGATAAGAAATATTGTGGTAAATATTTTTAGCGTTTATCTCTATTTGACATATTATTTCTTTTTTTAATTTTTGTCGCTCAGTCTCAGATAATTTGCTACTGCTCATATTATACTTTGATATTTCCAAACTGTTTTTAGCGTTGGAACAAACAATATTTGGAACAAACTCTATCCCATAAGAATCATTTATTAATTTCATGATGGATTTACTATCTGTATCTGAATATAAAATAATCTTATCCCCAGAATCTGTATCAACTTCTCGTAAATATCCCTTAAAATTATTTTGTTCTAACTGCTCATTTATTTCAAAAATTTTATTACTATTTATCTTCAGTAATATTAGAGTTATCATGTCTGTCAAAGAAGGATTTCTATAAATATCTTCAACCGTTAATTCAACATTAAAGTACTCCTCAATTTTTGTTAATAAAACAATAACATCTATAGAATCTGCTCCTAAATTAAAAATATTAGCTTGTTCATCATCTACATAAACATTCAATATGCTTTGCCAGATTCTCTGCATTGCATTCTTTATATCCATATCCATAATTTTAGTATCATCGCTTACATTTTTTATTTTTGATTGAGAATATATATCTTTTAATTTATTATTATCAATTTTACCATTCTTATTGAGTGGAATTTCATCTAATACAAATAATATTTTTGGGATAAAATATACTTCAATATACTTCTTAATATTCTTTTTAATATAAGATAAATCTATATGTTTGCTTTTATTTTTCAAAACAACAAATGCAACTAACTGACTTTTTGACTCATGCACCAACACCTTTACAATCACATTTTCTATCTCAGGACACTTATCAATAATAAGTCTTTCTATTTCTTCAGATTCTACACGGATTCCATTTATTTTTAACTGATGATCTTTTCTACCGTTAAAATACAATTTATCACCAATAAAAGTTCCCATGTCACCTGTTTTATAATATACCTGACCATCAATCTCTATAAGAGAATTTAAAGTTTTTTCCTTGTTGTTAATATATTCTGAAAAGCGCCCTTTTCCCCCTAATAATATTTCTCCTTCTATCCCATCTTCTTTAATCAAGCAATCTTCTTGATTTATTAACTTAATAGTTACTCCTTCCAAAGCATAGCCTAAAGGTACTCCACTATCGCTTTTCTTAAAATCAGATATATTGAAGTAAGTTGAATAAATTGAAAATTCAGTTGGTCCATACATGTTCCAAAGATTAAAATATGGGCGCTGTTCAATATATTTTTCAGCAACAATTCGAGGGAATTTTTCTCCCGCAACAAATATGTCTTTTATACTATCTGTTTTGTCACGCAGACTAGTATAGATATACTTTAATACAGCAGGCGATATAGCTACATGAGTCACCCTAAAACTATTCACATAATCTGGAATGCTTCGAAAATCATCACCTTTTTTTTGAATGGTTATACTTCCTTTACCAAATAACCATGTTAAAATTTGTGTATATGATACATCAAATGAGTAGTTAGACGAAAATAAAAAATTATCACTTTCATCAAAGCCAAATTTTTTATATAAAGCATTAACTCTTCCCAAAAAGGCGTTATCAGTTAAACAACATCCTTTAGGATTACCTGTTGTTCCAGAAGTCATTATAATAATAAAATTTGAATCATCACTATAATTTATAGGGCAAAAGTTATTCTGCGCACTTTCTTTATCAAATTCACTAAAAGCAATCGAATTTTCATAAGTCTTTCTATCATCTAAAAAAATCACAGCTGGTTTTATATCATTTATAATAATATTTGCTTTATCTTCTGGAATTTCTAATGGTATAGGTAAAATAGTCTTATTAGAAAAAATTAATGCTAAAATCATTTTAAATGAATTAAGTGCATCCCCCATTCTAATTGCAAAAACTTGATTATCAGATCCATACTTTTCTATTATTTTTTGACTTAAATTTAAAACTTCATAACTTAATTGATTATATGTAATATTATTATCCTTACTATATATTGCTATTTTTTGATTATCATCTCTAAAATCCTGCAAATTATTCAATAACATTTCTCTATATGACATATTTATAAACCTCCAAAAATCTTTATATTTTCAATTATCACAATGTTAATCCTAAATGATTCATTTCAGCTTAAACTGCATATCTAGTTGTATTTTTGATACTTCCTATTTTCGCTTAACAAGTAAAAAAGAATACAAAAAGAACCTGAAATTTGTGAAAAATTACATATATAATCTAAACAAATTAAAAGCCCATACATTTAATGTAACACTCAATAATATTCGTAGGCTAATATTAAAATCATCATGAAATATGATGACCTTTAAAAATATTGAAAAATCCTTTTTGTCAAAAGGAAACTATACCTATTTTCAGAATAAAAAAGATGATTTACATCTTTTTTAATAAATAATATGGACTTTTTTTAAATTGCTTATACTTTCATGAACAATTCATACTAATTAATATTTAATGATTCATCAATTCTATCAAACAGCTCGCTTATATTAGCATTGTACTGATTAAGAAGGATGCTACTTTTCTTCAACATTTTTATTCTAAAAGATAAACTACACTTACCATAATTTTCATTTAATTCATTAACTAAACATATATAGTCTCTCGGGTCTGTTAATAGTAAAGTGTTTAGGAACCCTTTTCTCGAAGTCATGCACATTAATGGCCCACCTATATCAATCTTATTTCTATATTTTTCCAAGCATTCTAAAGTATCTATTTTACTCAACTTATCAATATTTAATGGATTGAAATTTGTAAACACGACATCTATTTTTAATAAATTATTATCCTTAAGAAATTCTAAATCCTCAGGATTAAAATCTTGTGCAAGAATACTACTATGAATCTTATAATCAATAGACTTAACTAGTCCATCTTTCATCTGTGGAGCAGATGTATATTCTTCAAAGTCAATAACATTAAAACCATTTCTTTTTATTAGTTGATATGTTCCTCCACTTGACAAAAAAATAATATTAGGACTAATTTGGGCTAAAAGTCCTAATACCCCACATTCTGGCAACTCAGGATGATTGCTATTATCTATTAATCCCTCCTTATTCTCGCAACTAACAAGTATTACCTGTAACGCAATTTTGCTATTCATATTCAACTTCCCCCTTCTTTATTAATTTCTCATTTTTTGTACCTGACAAATAGACATGAAACTGCTGTGCTTCGAACCTCTAAATTATCATGATATATCATTTTGGTCTTATCGAAATAAACCTTTTAATTTGGAGTTTTGTCTCATTGAAAACTAATACTATGGGCCACCATTCTGGCAAACAGTTCCTTGTCCTGAAATAACTTTCTAAATAATATCTAGATACCACTCAAGAAATAAATTCAATATAACTCAAAAGATTATTTTTGTCAACTTATAACAAAATAAGTATTTTTTTGATTTTAACCTTTATTGTCAATTATTTTTTTCTTGCATTCTGCAAAGTGTAAATTGAAAAGTTAACTTCCGCTTTTTTGTTAAACAGAAGTTAGTTTTGTAAAGTAGTTGATATAATTAATTTGATATTTGTCCTAATAATATTAGGAGGATTAATTATGTCAAATAAAGAGCTATGCAAATGAAAACATCTTGTAATTGAAGATCGTCTTATAATGTTGAACAGCAAATTGAAATCCAGTCAAACAGCATATATTTTTCCACTTAATACGGCAACATAGCAACACTTTAATTTCAGAACAGCACATTTACATCAGTAAAACAGCACTTTGCTTGCAGTAAACTACTTAAAGATAAAACCACACTGAATAAAACAATGTGGCTTATCTTAATCATATATATTTTCCTTTACTCAGAGCCCGTAGGGCTTCTGCGACAGTGGCTGCATCTACAGCATTCATAACCCTTGTCAATTGTTCGTTATTCCAAAAGTAGTTGCTGTAACCGGAAAGGTCACTCCCAACTTTGTAAGCTGGAATGCTAATGAAAGCGCCATTTATAGATTTCCCAACTATGAAGCTAAATCCACTGCGGCTTTGTATTTGTATTTCATAGTGACTTCCATGGTTACATATGCACTTAACGTAGCCATCCCATTCCTCATATTTTCTACCAATTTTTTCACGACAGTGGAATGCTAAGGGGAACAATAGGTCACAAATTCCTGTATTCTTCATCAAGCACCTACTAACCTAGTGCAAGACTGTTGCTTGCCGCAAGGATTGTTTCCGAGTCTATGCTCTGCTTTTTTAGTTGTGCACCGAGCATGAGTGCATTAGTCATAATAGAATTGATGATACGGGGTATTCCCTGACAGTATCCGGCGACAGCACGAATAGCAGCTTCATCAATAATAGATCGGGCACCGCCTGCGGCTTCGATACGTGAGTATATGTATTCCCCAGTTTCTTCTGCTGACAGTCCACAATAATTATAGTGTACAACAATGCGTTGCTTTAATGCTTCATGTATGGGCTTTTCAAGAATACTGTTCATATGTGGCAGCCCAACCATGATAAGGGCGAAACAGTCCAGTGAATCATAATCTTGATTCATAAGAAGCTTGAAATCCCTCAGAATACTGGTATCGAGATATTGGCATTCATCTACGACTACAAGTAGAGTCTTATGTTTTTCCTTTATCAGATAGCGAACCCTATCCTGAATTGCCTTAAACATCTCAGTCTTTCGGCCTTTCGCCTCAAGTCCTAACTGCATACAGAGCTGACGATAAAATTCAGTTACACTGATAGTGGAAAGACAAGTGTAGCTCATCTGGCAGAGGTTCGGGTTTAGGCTGTCAGCAAAACAGCGAAGCGTAAATGTTTTTCCCATCCCTGGAGGTGCGGTGAAAAGTCCAATTCCTCTCGTATTTTTGAGGAATGAAAGCCTGTTTTGCATTTCCTGATGATCCTTTGACTGAAAAGCAGCCTTAACTGGCGAGGACTTGTCAAAAGGATTGAAGGTAAGACCATAAAATTCTTTATACACCTGTAATACCTCCATTCAAAGAATAATCGATGATAGGAGTATTTTCCCTCTTTGTGCGGGAATTTTCGACCTTGTTGGTAGGACGAATGCCATAGCGTTTCCTTTCGTAAAGGATGTAGGCATTTTTCATATCATCCGGGAGAAAGCGTATTTCAACTTTCATGCGGATGAACTGCATCGGAACATCATAAGAAACAGAATCGATGGAAACTGTAGAGTCATTGTTTACCTTTCTTATGGTGCGGTTCATGAAGCACTCATCAAGCCATTCTCTACTTTTAGAAAGGCTGATACGGTCAATATACCTTGAGTAACGCTCCATAGGTGTCTCACCGATATCACGGTTGACTGAATTGTTGCGTATCCTGACATAATCAGAAAGCAAGCGGTTAAGCTGTTCAAGTGAATCGACTTCCGATGAGTCAAAACCGTTAAGCCATGTGTCCTTCGCAGTACGAAAGGACCTTTCTACTTTCCCTTTAGCAGCGCCATCCCGGATTTTGGCATGAATCTCAGTGATGCCAAGTGAACCAAGGATAAGCGTCAGCTGTCCATTAGAGTAAGGAGAACCATTGTCGGTAAAAATTTTTTTGCAAAGACCGTAGCGAGCAATAGCTTCTTTTAGAACCAACTGAAAGTTGTATGCATTGTCGTTATAGAAGAAGCGTGCTCCAACAATTAGCCTGGTGTTATCATCCACAATGTGGAATAAATAGGTCTTACGCTTTTCACCGTTCTCTGTAATGTAAACACTATGACATGTATCAGCCTGATACATACCACATGGGAATTCCTCTTCAAAGGCCTTGCGGTCTTTGATGTTTGGATTCCTTGCAGATCTGAGGTCATTCTTCTTAATGAACCGCTGCACGGCACATACAGATACTGCTGACTGTTTAATGAAGCCGTCAGCAATAAGTTTTGAATAAATAAGCGTGGCATTTATACGTGAAAATTGCTGCTTGAGCCTGAATATTTCTGCAATTGCAGTGTCCGAAAGGGCACGGGATACTCCAGAGTCTGAGCGAGATTTTGGCATGAGTCCATCCATGCCGTTCTTCTTATACCTGCCCTCCCATTTTTCAAAGGTATTGTAGTTAAAAAGTATTTCATCTCCATCAGGCATTTTCAATGGCTTTTTAGCTACGTTTTTGTAGTAAGCAGTTTTTGTAGGTTCAGTGAACAGCCCCTGTAAAACAGGAGCTATGACTGCGAAACGCAGGTGAGCAGTTTTCACCGCTTCGCTGTAATCTTTATCGTTAAAAGTATCTTTCATGACACAATCACCCCCATACCGACATCATAACAAGGGGAAAAACAGGAAGGAACTCCGATTTTATGTGAAGTATGAAAAATAAGAATCCAGAAAGGTCATGCCGGAGCGTAATCTGCCTTTTTCATTTGGGATGCACCTTGCAGGAATGAAACACCTGCTGTAACGAAAAACTCTTTAAGTTTATTCAGAAGTTCTTTAGGGATAAGAGAGTCTAAGAACTGTGCAGATGATATATACGCATCATTAAGGATTCCAAGCCAAATTTTCTTGTGCCTCAGAAAAAGCTTCTTCCTAAAGTAAAGAGTTGAAACTGAAATATTGTATTTTTCACAAATCGCTTCTATGGTAAGAGACACTGTGAAGTAGTCTCTCATGACTGAAGTTATGAAAAGAAAACTGTAGGATTGGTATGAAATAATTGACTCAGGAAGTATCGCGTGAGTATGGCCGCAGGAAGAGCACTTATATCTGACAATGGTAATCTGATATGAGACTGTACGTCCATTCTCAAATGATATAAGGTAGCGTTCATAAGCTGCATGTCTTTTCCAATCTGGATGTTTAGTTTGACAAAAAGGACATGTATGGTCATACAGGTTCAATTGAGCCATGGCTTGATGAAAAAAGGCTTCAGCAGAAACATCTATAAAATTTAGCTTGCAGAACAGCTCAAAATCTCTTATCATAGTAGTGTACCTCAGGGGTTTTCCTCTGTTGTATGGGTAATCCATGTACCTGGCTTCGTAAAAATCGGGTATATGGACAGTGGAGAGAAAGAGATGGGCTGTGGTAGGTTTGACTCTTTCTCTTTCTCACTTTTTGATACTATAATAACTATAAGCAATATGGATATAAAGTTCAAGAAATAACAGATAAAAAAATGCCGTAATATACGGCATAAAAGGGTCAGTTATTCATAAATATAACAGAAATAAATTTGCTGTAATTTAAAGGCTTTGGGAGAATTCAAACCGCTACTCTACACGTAATTCTCACATCTCATTTCCTGTATTTCCCTTTTACCCCCTCAATATTCATAATAAAGTCGGTAAGAAATGAACTCCTTTTCTCTTTTTTTATTCTCTTTTCCCTCAATCTTTCCCTCAATCTTTCACTCAATCTTTCCCCCATCTTTTTTCTTTCCTCAATCTTCTCGCTCATGCACTTTCTCACGATTCTCCTCATGCATTAACCCTTGTAACGGCTAAAATAATCCGATATTAAGACTTAGAATATTGGTCATCAATGGTGGTATCCTAAGCTTCTCTTCATCAACCTTTTCCTCCCTACATCCCCTAAATTCCTTGCCTTATCAAGTTTTTATCGTTTCTTCCCATTCTGTCTTTTCTCTAATGCTGGAGATGGCACAGTAGCTCTCTACTTTTTTGAAGGGAGTAGATTATTCCTATTGTATATTATACACATAGGCCTTACTCAAATATATTTACTATTTTTAAAATGAAAATCACACATTCTCTTTCCCTCACCAATAGTACCACTTCGTTCAAATTTAATATTTGGCAAATAACCACTAAATGAGGTTGTATCATTGGCACAAAAGACCGTACACAACTCAGGGTGTCCATACTGACTTGTAACTTCAAAATACACACACCTTTTAAGGTTAAAATGAACCTCTTTATTATCGTATCTGACCCACTCTGTTTCCCATCCCTCATCAGGGTAATTCTTGCCCATAACCTTCTTACAACACAATTTAAACAGATAATAACTAAACGGCATTTTCCCAAGCTTTTGGTTCTTTATCTTTAAAAGCGTAGCGTATTTCTGCGTTTCTTCAAGCGTGTATACATATGCATCATTAGTTGATAAACTATATTCAAGCAAAGCCATATAATAAGCAAGAACAGGAAAAATAATTTTTGTCATATGCTCTTTTATTACATCACTGTTTCTGTAATCTGCTTCATCTTTCATTTTCTGAAAAATTTCTTCTGCTTTATTGCATATATACAAACCTTTTTCATTTCCATACTTCTCGATACATATTGATTTCAAATCTGTCCCTATTAACAAAGTATTTATTTTCATAAGAAATCTCCCCTCTTAATTGTGATTGTATAATACATTATAGTTTATTTATAAACTAACAATAAAAATAGTCTCTGTTTAAGAATAATGTTGATAATATATTATAAATGGAACCGTAGAGTTCCCTCGTTGTTTCATAATTTAGAAACCATGCGAACTAACTTATTAAAAATAATATACTGGAATTGCAACGAATACTGTAATTAATATATTCAATATACCAAATGTGCTACATTATGAGCTATACTTTTTAACATTTTCATTCTCAGCATAGTTTACTCCTTTAACCAATTTACTAATACTGTTAATTAAAATCAAATTTCACTTGCTAAATTCGTTATATCCTACTATTACGATATAAATTATTAAGTTAAATTATATCATTATTTTAGTGAACGCGTGATAACTGTAAAGTAATTACACTTTAAATACGAATAAATATTTTGTATTTATTTGTTTTGAATCAAACTTTTATTAGAAACATTAATTTCAAAATATATTTTAATTTTTTTTTATTTCCCTCTACTATGTCAATTCCGAATAAACTTGTTCCGAAACCAAATCCTCAAACCCTTTCTACTCCTACCTGTCAAAATCTCCCTCCGAATAAACTCTGTCCGTAATTCTCACATCTCATTTCCTGTATTTCCCTTTTACCCCCTCAATATTCATAATAAAGTCGGTAAGAAATGAACTCCTTTTCTCTTTTTTTTCTCTTTTTTTATTCTCTTTTCCCTCAATCTTTCACTCAATCTTTCCCCCATCTTTTTTCTTTCCTCAATCTTCTCGCTCATGCATCTTCTCACGCTTTTCCTCATGCTTTTACCCTGCCAATGGCTAAAATAATACGATACTAAGTCTTAGAATATTGACCAACAATAGTGGCAGCCTAGGCTTTTCTTCATCAATTTTTTCCCCCACGCATTCCCTCAATCCTTTGCCCTATCTATCTTTCATCATTCTTATCCATCTTTTCTTTCACTCCTCTCTTTTCTCCAACACTGAGACTCTACTGCTGGCGATTAGAGGGCTTAGAGGAGCTTTTAAGAGTAGAAACACACCTCGTTTTTCCTCTCCCCTTATTTCGTCAATCCTTTGACTTGTAAAGGTTTCAGCACTTACTTGTCTTATTCTTTTTCATTTTTTTATCTGACTTTAGAGGAGAAACAGTTACTACAGGGGGCAATACTGGAGGGAATATTAGGGGGAATACAGGATGCTACTGGGTGTGAGTAGCCTAGGCTTCTTTTTTTGAAGTATTCAATCTTAAATGAGTGGTTTTGTTACTGGAATTTTTGGGGTGGAAACTGGGGTGATGTTGGAAGGTGGTGGGTGGCATTGAAGAAATATTAGAGGGATTTTGAGAGGAATGTTGGGGGGAAGGGGCTGATATTGGACGGAAAAAAGTGGGAGATTTAGTTCCAGTATATCCCACTTTTCTGACCATGTTTATTTTTCTCTGAACGACTTTATTTTTCTCTGTAAGACTTTATTATGAAATGACATCTTGTTGCTTTATAATAAAGTTTGATCAAAATATAGCCACGAACACTGATTTTTCGTATGTAAAAAGAACTAATTTTTAAAAAAAGTTTGATCAAAAGTTAGTTCTTTTTATTTTTATCATATTTTATTTTTTAAAAAAAGTTTGATCAAAATTAGCATATTTAGATTCATGATTTGATTAATTTTTTATAATCATAAATTTTCAAGAAAATTTTATGACTGAGTATTAATTAATTTTTTTATATGTTTATGGTAACATCCTACTCAATTGTCCACTCTCCATTTTATATACGTAATCACATAATTCATTTATGTCATCGCCGTTATGACTTGCTAATAAAATTGTAACTGATTTTGCTTTAAGCCCTAGGAGAATTTTTCGTACTAGTTTCACTCCTTCTGCATCTAGCCCATTCATTGGTTCATCAAGTATTAATAACTTTGGTTCTTCCATTAGTGCTTGTGCAATACCTAATCTTTGTTTCATTCCTAAAGAAAACTTTTTTATAGGTTTTCTATCATTTGCATCTAACCCAACTGATGCTATTACATCTTTAATCTTTTCATCACTTATAACATTATTTATACTCGCAAGTATCTTTAAATTTTTATAAGCAGAGTATTGAGGTAAGAAGCCTGGATTCTCAATAATTATACCTGTACTTTTAGGAAATTTACCATCCTTTATTAATTCATCAAATACTTTTATTTCGCCTTCTGTAGAATTAATTAAACCACAAATAGCCTTGAATAGCATACTTTTACCTGATCCATTTCTACCTATTATCCCGTAAGCTTTGCCACTTTCAATGTTTAAATTTATGTTATTAAGTACTTTTATGCCCTTTATCTCTTTTGACAAGTTTAATATTTCTATAACTTTTTTATTCTCCATACTTTACCTCCAAATTGCAATTAATGTGTTATTTCAAGTAAATCTCTTTCAATTATGATTCTATTAAGAAATATGACATTAAAAAATATCATAATGCATAAAAATATATATGACCACTGAAAGCTAAAACCAGAAATATAATGTTTTGATAATATTCCTTGATTTAAAGGCATAAAAGGGTCAATTTTAAGCATTCCCCCAAATGCTATTGATAAGTATATTAGTGTTATTAGAATTAAAAATGATTGATTATACTTTTGTGTCATTGTAATAATTATAATATATATTGTCATGATATAATAACTTGAAAGTGACAAGATAGCAAGTGTATTTAAGATTCTACATATATCAATTATGATTAAATGTATATTTAATAAACTTAAAGTTATAAACCCAATAGTTATGCCAAAAAGAAAATATACTACACATGCAAGAAAACATGTGAATTGAAAACATAAATACCAGATATGTTTATCACCTATCCGGGTAATAGTATATACACATCGTATTTGAAGTTCCCTATAACAATAATCACCAATAGCATAAATTATATAGAATTGATACAAACTCCAAAATAGTACTTCACTAATATTATCAGATAAATTATTGGGGCCATAAAATGTCAATTCAAATAATTTACCAATACTAAGGATCCTATTCAAAGATGTAAATTTTACACAAAATAAATATATAAAGATTATACATATACTACAAAGTTTGTTTATAGATATAATTGATTGGAAATTTCCTTTTATAATTCTAAAATATCTTCTCATGCCTATTCACCATAGTTATAATCTATTTTTTTTGTTAATAAATTGCCTATAAAATATGTTATTGTTATAAGGAGAACCCAGTAAACTATTCTTAATATTATAAATGTACCATTATTTATTTCACTTCTACTTGCTGTTATAAAAAAAATATTTTTTGCAAACGATAACTTACTTATTGGGCTATTTACTATCTCTAAAATCATACTTATAGCATTTAATATAATGACTAATATAAATGATACTGCTCTTTTTTTGAAAATAATATTGCTTACCACAAAAATCATCGATATAAAGGATAGGTACAAAACAATAAGTAAATTACTGTACATAACATATGAAAAAGGAGATAATTTTAACGTTATTATTCTAATAATATCCTCTGTATACATTAAATTAACTTGTCCCGTCATTGTTTGATAAAAATATGGACTCCAATAATTATTAAAACTAATATTATTAAT
This sequence comes from Clostridiaceae bacterium, assembly GCA_041670885.1. GTDB lineage: Bacteria > Bacillota > Clostridia > Clostridiales > Clostridiaceae > JAJBWD01. The sequence continues at coordinate 18,733 of JBAXYJ010000004.1, read as the reverse complement.
ACATTGCAAAACACATACGAAATTCATAAATGCAACTATAATAATCGAAAAAACAAAAACAAATATTACATTTGCATTATAGACTTCTTGCTTGGTTCTAAACCTTAAATTCAAATAATTATAAAAGTTTTTCTTTTCATACAAATTATATAGCATTACTAAAAAAAATAAGTTTATACAATAAAAAACCGATAAATATTCAAAATTTCTCATTATTAAATCATACACATTATATTTTGTATTTTTAGAAATTAACTCAATAAATATTGAAAATTGATAAATAGTTATAATAATGAAAAATACAGTACATTTTGTTGAGTTAAATTTAAAAATTAAATAATTATAAATCCTTTTCACTTTTCCGTACCACACCAAAGTAAAATAAACTAAATCCTAAAATGAGTAGTAAGCATGAATAAATAATTATATGCTGCTCATTTGTTACAGGATTCAAATTGAATATAATTGTTGCATTTAGATTAAAGAATCTATTAATTGGAAGTATATCAAAGATTGTCCCACAAATAATGTAATAGAAGAATGGAAGTATTAAGCTTAAGTATCTATTTTTTATCCAGGGAGATATTCCTAATGCCAAAGTTGCGAATATCATATAAAATAGCGATAAAATGAAAATGACAAAGAATGCATATCCTAATCTATTCGAGTAAAATATGGAACTAAAAGGTCCTTTAACCTCAAATGCATTTGTTACTCTAATTCCGTATGAACATAACAAAAATATTAACATTATGACAGACGCTAAACCTACAACCAATCCACTTACTAGTGCATTAACGATAGCTTTAATCCAAATGTATTTCTTTTGCGACATTCTTAAATATATAAATCTTGAAAATCCTGTTTCTTTTTCTATAAGATATGAATCTGAAAAAATAATAGCTGCTATTAAAGGAGCGACCAAAACTAGAAAACTAGCTCTAGTGGTACTCCTTATCCTTATAAATATATCTACTGCATCAAAAAGTACTTTCGATTCTTTAATTCCATACGTGGGAAAATGAATAAATTCTAAAAATGCTATTATTAGTAAGCCTAATGTAATTGAAAAAGCTACGAATGCGTTAGTTGATATGATTGCTCTTCTTATTTCGTTTTTAATATAATGTTTCAATACAAATTTCACCTTCCTATTGTTTATTTATGTAATTATTCTCCTGGAAGTAGATATTTTTTAATTTAAAATTGAAGTTAATGTAACTCAACTAGCAGAAATTTACTGTTAGTTGAGTTTTCATTAAAAATTACTTGTTATTTTGGGTCTGCTGTTCCTTTTACATCACACTGATGCCATGTTGATGAATCAGTTTTCATTGCAAAGTGAACTGATTTTCCAACATTATCTGATGCTGCACTAGGAGTCAAATAACCGAAAGAGGAATTTACTGCGCCGGAAAACCACCCTGTAACAGTCAGATCTACATTATCAGATTGCCTCTCAACCCATTCATTTACACCTGAGCCTGACCATCCAAAAAATGTACAGTTATTATAAGCCGTTGTACCAGTTGTTGCCTTAGTACAAGAATTAGTATAATTTGTGCCAATAGTCGGTAATGTTAAAGCATAATTTACTGTACTTGCATATACAATTTGTCCAATTAAGCTAATTAAAAGTATGCTTGTTAATAAAATTCCCGTCTTTTTCATTTTTACACCTCCAAATAAATTAATTATATAAATATTTTACCATATAAATTCAGCATATTTTGTAGAATATTGTCATTTATAAAAATATTTTCTATAAGCTTTATAATATCAAAAACCAATTAACAATTTGGAAATTCTAACATTAAATAATAAACTCAGACTCTTATCCTAGTGTTCACATTAGTAATAATCTTCAATGTAAACTCAGAATGCTAAATGGATTTTAGATATTTCAAATTCAAGTGCTGGAGGAGCGATAGGGATAAACTTACAACTGCATTCTATGATTACAAGCATTGGCTCTGCTATACTGAATCAGCTTCCAAGAGCGATTAATTATTTCAGTAAAACCTATGAAATCTCACTCCTATGCATCTCCTGCTACAGTAGTAAATGTTATGTATCAGAAGTATGTAAACACAGTTTCATTATACCGGTATGAGGCTGATTGTGAAAACCTTGCACTGAGTCTGAAACGCCAGACCATGTCTAACTGGATTTTAGAAAGCCTCCCGGAATCGGCTATTACCTTTAATTAATCTATCTCATAAAAAGCTACCAGAAGAAAAATATATCCATGCTGATGAAACCAGTCCAAGTCATGAATGAATATTACTGTAAAAATACTACTAATTCCTTCATGCGGGTATATGGAACATACAAAGATTCCAAAACACCGATAAAATCTTTGAATACCATCTGACTTTCCCCAAAAAATCTTTGAGTACAGCTATACACCTATTGCATCATCAGGTTGATAGGTTTATATAAACCGTGTAACAAGAACTTTCCTCTTAAATTAATTTTTCAAATATATGCTTTGCCTTTTCATAAATATTATTTTTTATATGTTTACTTCTATCGATAACTATACCTTCTTCTTGAACCTTCTTAATAGCTTCATTACTCCATTTACCGCTTTCATTAACTAACCCGAGTAAAAGCCTGCTGTATAATAAATTCCACTTAACGTTAACATTAGCTTTTAATATTAATATTGATAAAGCTTTCTCTTCTCTTTCTATATCAATTAGGCTGCACTCTCTACCATTTTCCATTCTAATTTTACCAATAGCGTATTTACGTTTAGTAATTCCATCGCTTAGTTTTGAAAATTTTTTTCCATCTGGAACGTTATCAATAATAATTTCTATTGACCTTATGACCTGTCTTTTCTCTAACGACCTTAATACTTCAATGAATTCCTGCAGTTCACCTTTTTCTACAACTTGAGATAAACTTTTAAACTCCAATCCTCTGATAATATTTTGCCCACCAGCATCTGCAGTTGTCCTGAGATTATCACTATCTAAAATATAAATTTTAGTATTTACATCCTCCTTACTTCTGACGACTCTTCTACCAGTCCTATTCTTATTTATTTTAGGAACTCTTTCATATTCATGGTTAAGCATAAATGTATCTATTTCTTCAGATTGTTTTGTTGATCCGTCCGCATCTGTATCAAGTTCTCTATCACTGCTTTTACTCTTACTTATATATTTTCTTTTTTTAGCATCATTCGATGAAATAGATTCTTCTAAACTTGGATGAAATATATTTATTTCTTCTGCATTAATTCTCTTTTTATAAAGAGATATTATTTCTAATATCCTGATATATTTATTTTTTCTTTTAACCCTTGCTCTTATATTAAACCTATTTAGTAAAAAATCGTAGTTTAATTCACCCCTCTCCCAAATACTTTCTCCAATATTATTAAACATCCTTAAAGCTGACTCATTTGTTAATACCCATGCTAAATGATTTATCTTCTCATTTTTCAAAAGCTTCGACTCATACTGAGAAGTAAAATGAATATCCAAAGATCTTTTATTTAGCTCATATATAAAATAATTTTCTAATGTATCCATCTCTAATATCCTATTCAGCATAAATTTATCAGGTGCCAGAACTGCCCTGATTACTTCTATTATAGGTACAGAATATAATATTTCATTCTTTGAAAAGTTAAATGTCTTAGATTTTGTTTTTATATTAAAACCGGTACCCCAAATACTCCAATCCTTTTCATTATATTCTGGCTTAATTCCATTTAAATTAATATCAATAATCTCTGTGTTTTCCGGAGCTTCACTATTATTCAGGTTACCATCTGTATAATATTTTTCTATTGATAAGAAATGAACACTTGCCCAATCCAATAAAATACGTGTCGTTCTGGTACCCTTAAAATATGCATATACCATCCATTTATTATTTTGCTTAAAGGGCTCTCCTATCCATGTTAACTTTACTTTTTCTCCTTTTTCAAAAGGCCAATCTTTTATAATTACTGCTGCCTTACTCATTTATCCCCCTGTTATACTGGTAATTAATATAGCCTATGATGTAAGGCTTTAATTTTCTAAAAGCCTCGCTTCTAATTCCTGCAATTCTTTGTACTTCCCATATCCTTATTAATTCACCTTTATCTATTTTATCGTTAATTATTTTCTTGCATCTTCTGATCTGAAACTCTTCAACAGTTTCAATTATTTCATTAAGATATTTTTCAGTATTATGTAATTTAACTATATGTTTTTCTAATTCCGAGAGTATTCCAAGTGCTCTACCAATACTTGATTTTGTTATTCTTATAGATTTATTATTATTTATAAATTCTTTATACCTGTTTTTGAGCATCGAAAGAATTTCATTATCTCTTTTACTCCAGTCCACTGTTTCTTGATGGTTAGTTTTTTTGGTTTCCTTTGGCATATTATTTTTAAGCCATTCCTTATCATTTCTATATATAAAAGTGTACTCTTTTTCGCATATGGCTCTGATTTCAGTTCTGGTGGTTGCAGGCCTTATTTCAATGTTGTTTAATATAGTATTTTTACATTTAGTTAATTTATCAGTAGCATTATTAGCTTCTTTTATTGTTTTTTTCACTATTATGTATCTATCATTATTTTTGAACCTATTTGTTCCAAATACATAATCAAATTTTAATATTGTCTTAGGATCACAATTCATGAGCCTTGCAAGTTCTCGTAATCCATATTTATCTTCTTTTAAAAATCCCTTCAATTTATTTTCCCACACATCTCCAAAATTCTTTATTCTACCTATTTTATATCTATCACTGATTTCTTTATCAGGTCCCTTCCTTGAATATATGAAGCCACAGGCACAGCTAAAAGTGCCTACAGGCAGCCTGGTCTTATAATCATCTGTTATCTGCAAATCCTTTATTACATCATTTTTGTAATGGTTTGCTGCTACATTCAAACATGGCCATGGACCATCTCCAAATGGGTTATATTTTTTACTTTTATCGTTAAAAAATTCATCAATATTAACTGATAAAAAATTTATCATTAATAGGTGCCTTATAGGATGAACTATCCTTTTCAGATTTCTGGTTATTACCCTGAGCCAGTTATACTCATCATCATTATCTATACTGGAATCCATAGTGTTCAACAGATCCTCATTATATAAACTTATAAATTCTTCATAAAGCTCTCTTTGCTTTATTCTGTTACCTGAAGTGACTAAACCTTTTTTATTAAGAAAATTTTTATATTTTTCAAGTAAAGCATTTTTATCAAATTTCATGAGGTTAGTCTGTAATAAATAGTAAGCATCTTTAGATAGTTTTAACATTAGGTCATAATTTTTTATAGTTTTATATTCACTGTTAAAATCAAGAAATTGCCTCTCAAGTCTGATAAATTCAAGTCTACTTGCGCTGCCTTTAATTATCTTATATCTTTTCAGCAGTTCTCCATGATGAGGACATAAGAAAATCCCCTGAAGCTGATGTTCTCTATGTATATAAGCTTCACCATTAATGTATATTTCATTTTTAGCACAAACAGGACAGTAATAAATACCATCTTTCTTGCAAATGCTGCCTGCTGTAATCCCAATTTGATTATAAAATCCACTACAATCACCACATTTTATTTTCTTTATAATTTCTCTTCGCCTTTTAGCTGGAAGAAAAGGAAGATAATAAGGTAAAACAGTATGTTTTTCTAAAAGATAATCTGCTGTGTACTTACCCCCAATATTCTTGGCTAGTTTGTCTATTGGGCTTCCTATTTCAAATGATGGAACTATGGTTCTTTTGTCAAAACATTCTTCCAATGTATCTTTAAAATCTATATTCCCTGAATAAAAATGATATCTTGCTATTGAAGAATATATAAGTTCATCTTTATATGGATCAGTAAAAAAATGTATCATTGTTTTTCTCCTTTTCATACATTTTTAAACCAACCATCCCCAAATTTATTGTGCCTTCATAAACTCTTCTATAGGATTTTTAATAAATCCATTCCTTTTTAGCACCTCATATGGATGCTCATTATTTTTTTTTGCAAAATCATATAGTCGTAATAACCCCTCATTCTTCTGTTTTATTTTTTCGTTTTCGTTATTACTTGTCTTTGACTTTTCTTCAAGTTCCATAGCCCTCTTTAATGCTGACATCTTTAAAGCATTAAAATCTTCATTTACAGGAGCTTTCTGCACAATTTTTTCACATAATTTCTTAATAGCTATGCTATCTAAATTCTCAAATATTGCCATTGAAGTTAAATCTAAAACTAAATTATCTATTGTACTTTTCCTTATTAATTCAACAGTATTTTTTCTCTCTTCAAACAACTCTTCAATCTTGCCATTAAGTTCCAAGCTCTCTCTATAATTAATTGCAATGTCATCTAGATTTACAGAAATGTCCTCATACTTCATTATTTCAATTAAATTATTATTTCTGAGTGCTCTAATCATCGGCTGTGTCATATAAAGATCTTCTTTAGCTGTTTTTCTTATAATGTCGCCGGTAATTTTTTCTTTTCCTTCAGCTAAAGCTCGTTCCTGAGAGAGTATAAATAAATTAACTGCAACCGCAGTTATTCCTTGGCACTCATCATAAAAAATATCTTTTAGTTCCTCAGTAAGCAGTGTTATTTCCTTTAGTCCTTGAAATTCCCATAGTGTATCTAAAAAGAAATTCCATTCTACACTTTCCTTACTCATTCTGTCCCATATTATTGAACCTTCACTGGCTGCTCTTCTTGCCTGCCTGAAGTTTCCTCTAAATAATTTTTGTGCCTTACTTGTTCCTATAAGTACAGTTGGTATGCCTACAGTATTACTAAGAGTAACAAAAAAGTTGAGCATTTCTTCAATATCATTTTTAGTATTAAGCAAATGTTGTATTTCATCAATTACTAAGACACCAATGCCGTACATACTGGCTAAGGTAGTCATATGTACCATCATTGATGAAGTAATCCTATTAGCATATCCAAACTTTTCTAAATATCTTGTTCCCAATAAATCATCTATAGCTTTAAAAAAACTTTTACATAGTGTTGCTAAACTGCCATCGTAGGGACAATCAATTTTTAACCATACAATTTGAGTTCTGCTAAAATTTCCTCCATTATATTCTTCATGTATAATGATTTGTGGGTACATTAATAATAATCTCTCTATAGCTGTTGTTTTACCTATTCCTGATATACCTATTATCGATAAGCTATCCGCAGTAGATCTAATATGACTCATTCTTTCATTTAAATCTATATTTTCAGATGGTTCATCCCTTAACTCATTTAATATCCTTAACCTTTCTAAAAAAAGTTTATTCAGAGGATTCCTGGCTAAATAACCACGCCTTATAAGAGCAGATAATCTCCTTTCCATAGTGACATGAATTGGTAAAGGCTGAATAAAATTTTTTGCTCTTTTTATTATATGGTATCTTAAATTTGGTGTCTTAATTCTATCGTTATTACTTATTATTGGAGAGAGGGTAAATCTATCTATCACCTCTTCATCTGTAAAAATGTTTGGAAGTGCTTCAATAAAAGGATTATTACTATACTCTTCTATCTCTTGCTTCTTATAATTAGCTCTTTCGGTTTCGCCCTTTAATATTAATATTCTTTCATTATTTTTCACGTCTTTCATCTCTTTTCTTCCTGAGCATTTCCATTATTCTATTATTACCTGCATTTTCTATCTCTTCTGTTTCTTTTTTCACTTCCGATATTTCAATCACTTCAGCTACTCTATCAGTTAATTTCTCCTCTTTTCCAATTTTAAAAGTTTCATTTCCTCTATTTAATTCCTTCTCAAGCTTTCTGTTATTCTTTATTCCATTAAGCCTTTTTCTATTGCTCTCACTATTATCCATCACCTTTGATTTTTCCTTTTTAGCTTCTTTAACTATATTTTCTATTTCATTATCAATATTAATATTGAATTGATTTTGCTGATTTTTATGCATTTCTTTTAACTCTGAAATTAATTCAAAATTGAATATTATTTCTTCTAATATACAATCCTTATACTGCTTACTTGGCTCAAGCAAATAACAGATTTCATAATTTTTGCCGTCGTCATTAAGAATGTATATATTATTCATTTTCCTTGGGTCATAAACTATTTCTAAACTTCTTACCTTTGATTTTATAAACCATTGTTCCTCTAAAGCTCTTTGTGAGCCGTAATATAAGCCTTTGAATCTAATTCCTGCCCTGGAAACATTTGCTTTGCCTCGAGGCAATATGTTTAATCTGAAGGTTTCTCTATCAACTATTCTGAGCCTTCCTTTTTTATTTTCTATTCCCCAATTCCACAGCTGTAAAGGGATTGGTAAAATATCATCAACTAACATTTCTTTTCCCATAGGATATTTATCTATTATCTTAGTGTTATGGTATAATACAAGATTAATATATATCTTTGTAAATTCTTCTAACGTAAGAGTTGCATCCAATCTATAGTCTCTATCCCCTCTCTTTCTAAATTCCTTTTGAATAGCTCCAGGCGTTTTGTGCTTCAATTTTAAATTTAAAGTCTCAAAATTTCTTTCAACAATCCCTTTTAAGTCACCTCTATAAGGCGATGTATTTTCAATTTTAATATTTATATTATTTATTAAGTTCTGTACTGAATAGCCTTCAAATTCTCCTCTGTCGGCTATTATAGTATCTGGCAAATGCCTAGCTGGCCATTGCTCTTCAGTAATTTCTATTCCATACTTTTTGCAGAATTCAACTTTATCAGCTACCATATTATCTAACGCCATCATAGCTCCTATCCAGGACGGTCCTTCTAATCCTACATATATACCTGTTACTAATCTTGAAAAAACATCAATTATAGCATAAGCCACAGGTCTGCCAATAATCCTGTTTCTATCTAAAGAGCTTACCAAATATATATCTGCAACGGTAGCATCTACTTGAAAGCGAGTACCAGGTCCATCAGTTTCAATTGTAGAATTGCTTAGGATAGGGCGAGTTTTTAGCTCAAATACTTTTGCTCCTTCTCTAAGGATTATGTCTTTTTTAACATCCTCATGCTTTTTAAACCAATAATAAAATTGATCATAGGTTGGTATTCTGCTTTTATCCCAAACAATATAGTTTCTTTCTCCATTTTCAATAAACTGATCTGAGAAAAAGTCCCTTAAAACATTGTTGTAAGTTTCCATAATACTTATTTTGCTGCTATTTCTATAATATTTATTAAGTGCAATTTCAAATTGTTTCCTTATATCTGCAGTTATATTTATTCCATTAATTACGTCACCGTTATAATTTACTTTTTTGGGTCTTCCAACCTTATTCTCTGCTAAATTTCTTTGTTTTCCCTTACCACCTGAATTTCTATAATCAGGTAATAAGGCATTTTTTGTCATACCTCTCTGCCAGAACCTGCTAAATATTCTTCTCAATGTTATAACTGGAATACCTGAGGTTTCTGATACATTTTGCAAAACTATTTTTCTAGTTTTTTTATCTAACAGTTCAAATTTTTTATTTTGCCAGGCTTCGTTAATTAACTGCCAATAATTATCTCTTTTTTCTTTATCAATAATGGATAAATTATTTTCATCTATATTTTTCAGATATGGATCAGTTACTTTTATTAATATATTATTCTCTAATTCCTCTTCTAACTTATTACAATATTCCCACTTTGGAGTACATATATCGCAATCTATATTTACATAAGAAAATAAATTCTTATTTACGCATATTATCCTGAATCTCTCTCCTTTGCTATCTGTATATTTTAATACTATGTTCTCAAATATCATGATATATTAAGCTCCTTATTTAATACATTTTGCAATAAACTAATATCCATTTTCTTGTCAATATTAATTGCTTCAGTTAAATCTATTTCTATAATTTTTCTAGCTAATAGGTACTTAAAAATAGCTATTCCGGTCCCTTTTGATAAAATCATATCTTCATCAAAAATTCTTGATACCTTTCTAACACTTTGCTTGCTATCGATTATTCTTTTTATATATTCTAAAATCAAATCTTGAAAATCACTTTCCTTTATATCCGCAAATGTATCCAAGGATTTAATTTCATAATAGCTACGAAAAAAGCTTATATTTTCAGCAATTACTTTATTTATCTCCTGTTCAGTAACTATTCCCCAAGAAATGCCGCTTCTTTCCCAGTAAACGTTCTCTATATAAAACTTTTCTATTATTCTTCTACTTAAAAGCTCATCCTTTGCTTTTATAGTTCTAGCTACATTAACTATTTTACCTTCTTCTTCCTTTGTAATTAAAAAATCAGTAGTCATTACTATGTATTCGCCTGTTTTAGGATCACTAGGATGTTTAATACCCAATTCTTTTGCTATTGTTAAGGTTTCCTCTATCGGAAGCAGAGGAAATTGCTCTCTTATATCCATGACATAATCCGAATATTCCAATAAATAAAAATAGTTCTTTTCCATATCTGATAAAAATTCATGCTGTCTTCCTGTTTTTATTCCCTTTAGCCTTGTACTTCTGCCTAAAGAGGGTACATCCTGAATTCTTATCCATGGTTTATATTCGCTGCCAACTCCATTTCCACGGCCTTCTTTAATAAGTTTATCAATATCAAGTTTTCTAGCCCTTTTTGCCATTTTATCCACCACCTATAGAATCATAAAAGGAAAAGCTACACACTCTCTCTTTAATGAGAATGTGTAGCTCTATTGAATATTTTTTTAATTTTAATTTTGTATACTACATATCTCTGGACATAGCATATGCATTCTCTTAATTTTTATACATACTTTGTTACAAAATTTCAAACTTTATTTTAATTTATCAAACTTTGTTTCAAATTTTCAAACTTTGTTTCAATTCAACACATCTATCAAGGTTGTTATTAATATTTACTCAACAGTTACTGATTTTGCTAAGTTCCTTGGCTTGTCTACGTCGCATCCCTTTAACACAGAAATATAATATGCTAAAAGCTGCAGTGGAATTATTGCTATTACCGGAGTTAATATTTCCATAGTTTTTGGAATATACCTGGCAAAATCAACTGCTTTTTCTATTTCTGTATGTCCTTCATTTGCAAAGGCAAGCACCTTAGCTCCCCTAGTTTTTATTTCCTTTATATTTGATACCATTTTGTCATATAAGAACTCCTGAGTTGCCATTACAATGACTACTGTCCCTTTTTCAATCAATGCTATTGGTCCATGCTTCAGTTCTCCTCCTGGATAGGCATCAGAATGGATATAGGATATTTCTTTTAACTTTAATGAGCCTTCCATAGCTACTGCATAATCTATGCCTCTTCCCAGGAAAAATATATCCTTATGCATATAATTTTTTGATGCAAACTTCTGAACTACTTCTTTTGTCTTTAATACTTCCTCAGCCAGTTCCGGAAGCTTCAGCATTTCTGCCTTTATTTTCTCTATTTCTTCTTTTGGAAGAGAATTTTTCTTCTCTGCAAAATATAGTGCTACTGTATACAGTGCTATTAGCTGAGTTACATAAGCTTTAGTTGAAGCAACTGCAATCTCAGGTCCTGCCCAAGTGTAAAATACATCATCTGCTTCTCTGGATACTGAGCTTCCTACCACATTTGTTATGGCAATAACTCTGGCTCCCTTGTCTTTCGCCAGCCTTAGAGCAGCTAATGTGTCTGCAGTCTCACCGGACTGACTTACAACTATCATAAGAGTTTTATTGTCAATTATTGGATTTCTGTATCTAAATTCACTGGCGACATCAACTTCAACTGATATTTTTGCCAGCTTTTCTATAACGTACTTTCCTACAAGTCCTGCGTGATAAGCAGTTCCGCAGGCCACTATATATACCTTGCTTAAGTTTTCAATCTGCTCCTTGCTGATTGATATTGTATCTAATGCTATTTCCTTCCCAATCATTATTCTTGATGTCATTGTATCCCTGATTGCCTTTGGCTGCTCATAAATTTCCTTCAGCATAAAATGCTCGAATCCGCCCTTTTCTGCAGCATCTGCATTCCAGGTTACATGATAAATTTCTTTTTCAATCTTCTCTCCATATTCTGAGAAAAGCTGAACTCCATCTTTAGTTAAAATAACAAATTCCTTATCATTAAGCAGATAGATTTCTCTTGTATGATTTAATATGGCCGGTATATCTGAAGCTATAAATGACTCTCCCTTACCAATACCTACTATCAATGGGCTGTCTTTCCTAACTGCTACCAGCTTATCAGGCTCAATTTTAGAAACAACACCAATAGCATAGCTTCCTTCCATTTTGCCAACTGCCTTCATAACAGCGTCTAAAAGATTACCATCATAAAAATAGTCTATAAGATTTGGAATAACCTCTGTGTCAGTTTCAGAATAGAAAACATACCCCTTTGATGTCAGCCATTCCCTAAGACCCAGATAGTTTTCTATTATACCATTATGGACAACGGATACTGCTCCATTGCTGCTGGTATGTGGGTGAGAATTAAGATCTGAGGGTTCTCCATGAGTTGCCCATCTTGTATGCCCTATACCCAAATTACCATGAATTGGACTTTGTTTCAGCTTATTTTCCAGATTGCAAAGTCTTCCCTTGCATTTTGTTACCTTTAAATCTCCATTTTCAATAATAGCCACACCTGCTGAATCGTACCCTCTATACTCTAATTTTGAGAGTCCTTCAATAAGAATGGGTGAAGCTTCATTGTTTCCAATATATCCAACTATTCCGCACATAAAAATCTTCCTTTCGATTAGCAAATAATAAAGGTAAGTTTTCTTTATTATTTAGTTTTTCACCTTGATTGATGTTGTTCTAAAATCACTTTTAGTTTTTACCAATCGCTAACGATAGTGAGATACCGTGGGGCACCCGCCGAAGATTCGATACTCCCCAACCTCGTCAACTTTCATAATCCATAAGGACTGATTGCCAAGCAAAAGTTCTGGCGCTTAAATTTTAGAAATAACTTCTTCCCTCCTTCTTACAATTTTAGCAATCAAACATATTATATTTACTTTTAACTAAAAGGTCAACATAATAATTATGACAAAATTCATACAATCAAATTATTATATTTATTTCACTTAAATTTTGTGTAAAAAAAGTCCAGCATTTTAATTCATTGCTGGACTTTTAATTATTCTTTATCTGAGGAGGTTTCATCATATAAATCTTTAAAGGCCGGATTATCCTTTATCGTAAGAAGATATTCCATAAACTGCCTGTTAATATCATTTCTCTTAAGTGCAAACTCTACAGTTGCCTGAAGGAAACCCATCTTATCTCCAACATCATATCTTCTTCCTTCAAAGGTATAGGCATACATTGCTTCTTTATTCATAAGTGTCTTTAAAGCGTCTGTCAGCTGAATTTCTCCGCCTTTTCCCGGCTTTGTTGAATCTAATATGTTAAATATCTCTGGAGTTATTATATACCTTCCAAGTATTGCTATGTTTGATGGTGCTTCTTCAGCAGATGGCTTTTCTACTAAATCCTTAACCTTGTATACTCTATCTTCTATAAATGTACCTTTAACTATTCCATATTTATGTACTTCCTTCTGGGGAACCTGCTGAACTCCCAGTATGGTAGTTCTATATTCATCATAGCAGTCCATAAGCTGCTTTAAGCAAGGAACCTTTGCATCAACAACGTCATCTCCCAGCATAACAGCAAAGGGTTCGTTTCCTACAAATGCTTTGGCACAATTTATAGCATGTCCAAGCCCTCTTGGCTCCTTTTGCCTTATATAATGAATATTTACCATGTTGCTTATGTCTCTTACCATCTTTAATAAATCTTTCTTGCCATGAGCCTCAAGTTCCAGCTCCAGCTCTACTGATTTATCAAAATGATCCTCTATTGCTCTCTTATTTCTTCCGGTTATTATAAGAATTTCCTCTATTCCTGAGGCAACTGCTTCTTCAATAATGTACTGGATGGTTGGTTTGTCAACTATTGGCAGCATCTCCTTAGGCTGTGCCTTTGTAGCAGGCAAAAATCTTGTTCCCAGACCTGCTGCTGGTATAATAGCTTTTTTAACTGACATAATATACCTCCTATTTACACTTTTCTTTAATTAAACTTGCTAAAGAATTTGCAAGAATATCTATTTCATCTTGGTTTTCGCCTTCCAGCATTATTCTAAGAAGCGGTTCAGTACCTGATGGTCTTATCAGTACTCTTCCCTTTCCGCTTAACTTATTTTCTATTGATTCAATTGCTGAAATTACCTCACTGTCTTCTTTATATAAATTTATTTTATCACTAGATACTGTTACATTTACAAGTATCTGGGGCAGCTCCCTCATAATAGATGCCAGCTTAGATACTGTTTCTCCTGATTTTTTTATTATTGATGAAACCTGAAGAGCAGTAACTAATCCATCACCAGTTGTGTTAAATTCCAGGAATATAATATGTCCTGACTGCTCGCCGCCTAAAACGTAGCCGCCTTTTTTCATTTTCTCAAGCACATATCTGTCCCCAACCCTTGTTTTTTCTTCACTTATATTTTCTTTTCCTAAAGCTATTTCCAGACCCATGTTGCTCATTACTGTGACTACCACCTTGTTGTTTTTAAGCCTTCCCTGTTCTTTCAGATATTTGCCGCAGATGCCCATAATAAAGTCACCGTTAACTAAGTTTCCCTTTTCATCAACAGCTAAGCATCTGTCTGCATCTCCGTCAAAAGCAAAGCCTACATCGCATTTTTTCCTGACTACATAATCCATAAGCTCCTCCGGGTGAGTTGAGCCGCAGTTATCATTAATATTTACTCCGTCCGGATCATTATTGATTACCCTTACATCAGCTCCCAGCTCTCTGAATGTCTTAACCGCAGTCTGGTATGCTGCACCATTTGCACAGTCTAGGGCTACCTTAAGCCCATTTAAATCAATATCTATAGTAGATTTTGCAAATTTTACATAATCATCCTGGGCATTATCTTCAATGATGCTTCTACCTACATCCTTGCCTGTTGGCATCGGTACGCCCTCAAAATTATTTTCGATTACTCTTTGAATCCTGTCTTCTAATTCATCTGAGAGCTTAAATCCTTCTCCATTAAAAAATTTAATTCCATTATATTCTACTGGATTATGAGAAGCGGAAATTACAACTCCTGCATCTGCATTATATTTTCTAGTTAGATACGCAATAGCAGGTGTTGGTATAACATCTACACGTACTGCTTCCGCACCTACTGATAATATACCTGAAACCAGAGCATCCTCCAGCATATCTCCTGAAATTCTTGTATCCTTACCAACCAGTATCTTTGGTTTATGTGTACCTTTTGTTAAAACATAAGCTCCGGCTCTGCCTAATTTATATGCAGTTTCTGCCGTCAGCTCTGTGTTAGCGACTCCTCTGACTCCATCAGTTCCAAACATTCTGCTCATATTATTACCTCCACTATTATTATGCTCAAAAGCAAAACAAAAAAATAAAATTTTATAAACAAATTTTACCTCTATATTATTATAACCAAATGAGGGACGGTTCTCAACAAACTTTTAATGAATAAAATATTTTATTGGTGAAATACTTAATTTTAGATACTTTTTTTTGCAAAGGAGATATATAAATGTCAAGAGGTAAAAGAAAAAAACTAAAAAATGCCATTTATCACATCATTGTGAAAGGAATTAAAGAAGTTACTTTATTTAAATTTCAGCGGGATAAGGAAGAATATTTGAATATTTTATCAAAATATAAGTGTATTCATCAGTTCAAGATTTATGCCTACTGCATAATGAATACCCACGCCCACCTGCTTATTGAAAGCAATGGCGCGGATATCTCTGATTTCATGAAGCAAATAAATCTTTCTTATGCAATTTATTATAATAGTACATACAAAAGAGAAGGTCATGTATTTAAAGACAGATTTAAAAGCAAAATAGTTTACAATAATAAATATTTGGCTAATTCAGCTGCCTACATTCATAAAAACCCAAAGAGTATTCCTGGGTATAAAGATAAGTTAGAAAATTATAAGTATTCCAGCCTGGGTATTTATATGAATATACGTGAAGACAGCAGAAATCTAATCAATTATGATTATGCAGACATAATTCTGCCTGATATAAATAGAGACTTAAATAAGGAGGACTGGAATTCATTGCTGTCCGATGAAGACAATTTAGAAAGTAATGAAAATAGACTTACTTTTTATAAAAGCAAAATGAATTATTTAAAAAGAAATATTAATCCTGAGAAAATAATAAAATTTGTAAAAAACAGTTTGAATTTAATAGAAAGTCAAGCAAGGTTAGGGAAAAAGCGAGAAGACGTTGAATGTGGAATATGTATTTTATTAATTCATTCCTTTTCAGGCATATATTATAAAGATATTTCTAATATATTACCTATTATTTCTAATAAACCCATCAATAAACTTAGGGATTTAGGCTATAAATACATATTTAAGGAACCAATTATATCGGATTTTATAAATAAATTTGTAAAGGAAGTATACTAATCAAAAAAAAAAATTAAATAGCCATATCTCTTTTTTATATTCAGTCATTGATATGGACAAGCCTTTGTTTTTTCATATTTATTATCAAAAAATGGCAAAAGGAAGAATAAAATAATTTAAACTTCCTTTTTATTGCAGCTGTTATTTTAATTTCCCGCTTAAAGAACCGTCCCTAATGAGTTCCTAATACACCCAGCATTCGGCAATGTTTTTCTACTTTCATAAATATGAAGCTGCCAAGAAGAGAAAAAACTACCATGGTTATCAGCACTATCACAAACTCTATTTTCAAACTAAATAGAGGTATTTGATTGATAAGCAGTGCTCTGCTGCTGTCGTATATATATGTCAGAGGTAATGTTAATGACACTAGCAGGAAACCAAAGGGCAGAACCTTTACTGGAAAATATGCTCCTGAAAGTCCCGAAACAAGTGAATTCGTAACATCTATTATTCCGTTTGCTTCTTTTATTAATAATACTACTGCTCCAATTGCCAGCCCAAACCCAAGCATGCCTATGAGTCCTGGAATCAAGAACAAAATTGCTGTTAAAACATTACTGTTTATATTAAACCCGAATACATAATGGCAAACTATGCCGGTTAATATGATCTCAAAAGTAGCTGCCACCATTTGAAATGAAGACTTGCTTACCATAAGTGTAATTCTGCTGACAGGCGTACTCCAATTTGATTCTAAAACTCCTTCTCTCATTTCATCTTTCAAAGAAAATCCCATTGACCAAAATATTGTAGATACATAGCAGCTAATCATGTAACCTATAACTAAAAACCCTATATAATCTGAATTCCCTGTATATTTAGAAAATCCGCTTAAATGACCATTGGAAGAAAATGCTTTAGCCATAAAATAAAAGGGAGTTATCCACATTATTGGATCAAATAATGTCATGACAAAATTTATAGGATACCTAAAATATATTTTCATGCTTATTAAAAATCTTGCATTGAATGCAATTATATTTCTTTTAATTCTATCCACTATTTTATACCCCCTAAAATCTCTCTAAAGAGCCTGAATTTCTGACTAATCTTTCTGTTCGCAAAAAGGCAAGCCTGCCTAATATTAAGAGAACCGTCCCCTCTGTTAAACATAGCAGAAGGTTCGAGGAAGCGGCTTTGATTCCTTGTCCGCTGACCATAATTTGGCGGGAAGCCTGTATTCCAAAGGTAAAGGGAATGAATTTTGATAATACTATCATCCAGCCCGGCATAATTGAAACAGGAAAAGTTATTCCGCAAAGTATCATAAGTAACCCTCTTGCCACATTTACTGCTGCATTTGCCTGCTTGAACCATAGAATTAATGAGGCGAATAGCATTCCAAGTCCGTAAACTCCAGGAATCATTGCAATAAAAAGCACTATCCATCCTAAAATTCCACCTGTAAAATTTATGCCATATATAACTTTGTATTCAATTATGGATACAATTGTCATAAATACACCAGTCAGCAGGTTTGAAATAGAACCTCCAATTAATATATCAAACCTGTTTATAGGCATCAGCCAGTTAGCCTCCAGGGTCCCTCTAAGCTGTTCTTCCCTAAGATAGGTACCATAGCTCCAAAGAGTTATGTTAACCCACATCCATATCATTGTTCCAATTACTATATATCCTTTATAATTTGCTGTCCCTGTTGTTATTTGGAAGCTGGTAATACCTGACTTATCAGGTCCTGCCATTGCCAAAGCACTCAAAATATAAATTAGGGGGAATATAAGAGGCCATATTAACAATTGGAATATCCAGGCAGGATACCTGACAAGCTGTATAAAGTCTTTTCTAAAAACAGCAAATATTACTCTTAGTCTGTTCAATACTCTCACCTACTCTCTTAAGGACTTGCCGGTCAAGGTTATGAACACATCCTCCAGGGACGGTTCTAAAACATTAAAGTTTTCAACAATAAGGTTATCCCTGGAAAGCACATCAATAACCTTCTGAATCATATCATCGCCATTTGTATGATATATCTTTAAAACGTAATTTCTTTTTTCTTCATCATATTTTAATATTACATTTTTCACTTCTTCTATTTCCATTATTTTATCTTTTATGGAATCTTGAGCAAACTT
Organism: Clostridiaceae bacterium; assembly: GCA_041670885.1. Taxonomy (GTDB): domain Bacteria; phylum Bacillota; class Clostridia; order Clostridiales; family Clostridiaceae; genus JAJBWD01. Next base: position 213 of record JBAXYJ010000004.1, on the reverse strand, counting down.
CAGCTCAATTCTTATCTTTTTAATGTCATCAATGCTGTTTTTAAGTGCCTTTGGTGTATCTAAAGCGATAATCTTACCGCCATCAATAATTGCTATTCTATCACTTAGAAAGTCTGCTTCCTCCATATAATGAGTTGTCAGCAAAATTGTTTTGCCTTGGTTCTTAATATCTAAAATTATTTCTCTTAAATTTCTTGCTGACTGAGGATCAAG
>JBAXYJ010000003.1:0-40963 GCA_041670885.1 Clostridiaceae bacterium | reverse complement strand
GTATATAAGGCGACTAACCTTAAACACAGCAAATGGTCTCCACGAAGGTAGGGTCAATTCCGTATGCCATTACGTTCGCCCCATCCCTCTTACTCCCAGCACAAGCCCTCAACTGGGCGTTAAAAGCAAGCACGAGGAACTTCATCGATATGCCCTTTAACGGATTTTTAGCCCCGCCTTCAAAGGATATTTGGCTGACTAGAATACTGTGCCACCAAAGACAATTGTATTATATCATATATATCTTTAATTAACAAATATCAGTTCTTTCTATTAAGGAGAGTTTTTGTCAAATTAATTAAAGTGACCGTGTCCTTATTAATGCTGCATAATATATCTTCACATTCCTTCGTAAGTCTAAGGCTTATGCTTTTGCACTCAGCAATTCCATAAAGCTTTACAAATGTGGTTTTATTATTTTGCGCGTCACTGTTGGTTTTCTTTCCCAGAATTTTTGTGTCTCCCTCCACGTCTAAAATATCATCTATTATCTGAAAGGTAAGCCCCAGCTTTTCTCCATAGCTTTTAAGCTTTGAAATGTCTTCCTCCGGAGCATCTGCTAAATATGCACCACTGAGCACAGCAGCCTTAATAAGTGCACCGGTTTTTTTACTGTGCATATATTTAAGCTGCTGCTCTGATATAGATTTTCCTTCGCTTATTATATCCACTACCTGTCCGCCTATCATTCCGTCACAGGATGCCATATGAGATATATATGAACAAGCCTTTATAGAAGATGGATTTTTCTCTGCATACTCAAACATTATGTTCATAGCCTGGCTTAAAAGTCCGTCTCCAGCCAAAATTGCCATAGCTTCTCCATACACCTTATGATTTGTAGGATTTCCACGGCGCAGATCATCATTATCCATAGCAGGCAAATCATCATGAATCAGTGAATATGTATGAATCATCTCCAAAGCCGCGGCTATAGGAATAATATCCCTATAATTTTTCTTATACAAGGAATATGTAAGCAGCATCAGAAGTGGTCTTATCCTTTTCCCTCCAATATTCAAGCTGTAGCTCATAGCTTCATATATAATCTGGTCATAGCCTGATTTTTCTTTAAAGTATCCGGATAAATATTCTTCGATTTCTTTTTTCATGTCCATTATTGAACTATTCATTTTCCTCATATACCTCTTCTTTATTATCTATAAGAATCTTAACCTTTTCTTCAGCATCAGAAAGCTTCTTATACATATTATTGCAAAGCACTACTCCTTGTTCAAATTTCTTCATAGCTTCCTCTAATGGAACATTTGAATCATCTATTTTTTGAACAATTTCTTCCAGTTTTTTAAGCATTTCATCATAAGATTCAGCCTTTTTTACCATATTAACCTCCTAATCTATATACAGAAAATTGCAAATTACCTTTTGGCTGCTTTAGAATTATGTAATTTTCTTTATATTAAATATGCCTTCTCCGTCCTTCATATTTATTTTAACTTTATTTTTATAATTTAATTTTTCAATTGTATCAATTATAGTTCCATCTGTATCCCGAATTACAGAATAGCCCTTTTTTAGAATATTTAATGGATTTCTATTTTCTAACAGCTGATTTAACGAATAAAGTTTATCCTTATTTTTATCAATTATATTATTTATTTTTAATAATAATATATCCTTAAGTCTGTCTAAAGCTAAGTACTCACCTGCTATCTTATTTTGAGGGCTTAAAATATTTAATTTATTTAAGATAGAATCCAAAAGGTTTCTTTGAAATCTTATTTTATTATTTATTTTATCTGTTAAATCGGTTTTTATAGAATTTATCTTAAGATATAGATCATCTTCTCTAAACACAGCAATTTCTGCTGCCTGGGATGGCGTTGAAGCTCTGATGTCAGATACAAAATCTGCAATTGTAAAATCCGTTTCATGACCTATTCCGGTTATTATAGGAATCTTAGATTTATATATTTCCCGGGCTAAGTTTTCTTCATTAAAGGAAAAAAGCTCCTCTATGGACCCTCCCCCTCTGGCCAAAATTATAACATCTATATCATCTCTTAAGTTTAAACCTCTTATCCCATCTATTATAGATGCACCGGCACCAGCTCCCTGAACAAGGGCAGGATAAATTAATATCTTGACGGAGCTGTTTCTGTTTCTTATAACATTAATTATGTCCCTGACAGCAGCACCGGTAGGAGAGGTTATAACTCCTACCTTCTCAGGGTATAAGGGCAGCCTTTTTTTTACCTTTTCAGAAAAGAGTCCCTCTTCCTGAAGCTTCTCTTTTAACTTAATGTAAGCTCTATACAGCTCTCCTTCTCCAAAAAGCTCTATATCCTCTGCATATAACTGATAAGTTCCATCTTTAACGTACATGGATACTCTTCCGCTTACTATTATGTTCATCCCATCTTCAGGAATAAAATTAAGTCTTAGGGTGTTTCCTCTAAACATGACACAGTTTATCTTACTTTCCTCATCCTTAAGAGAAAAATACATATGTCCGCTGGAGTGAAGCTTAAAATTAGATACTTCACCCATAACCTTAACTTTTCTGAGAATATAATCTGTATCAAATAATTTTTTAATATAATTATTAACATCTGTTACTTTAAGAGTTTTTATCATTTTCCATCAAAGCCTCACATAAGTTTTTAGCCAGCATTGTGGTTGTAAGAGATCCAACTCCTCCCGGAACCTTTGTAACGTATGATGCTTTATCCAGAACACTTTCCAGATTAACATCTCCTGTAATGCAGCCGTTAACGCTGGAGGTACCCACATCAATTACAACTGCTCCTTCTTTTATAAATGAAGAATCTATAATTCCCGGTCTTCCAACAGCGCTTATTAATATATCTGCCTCCCTGGAAACCTGTCTTATATTTTCCGTTTTTGAGTGGCATATAGTGACCGTTGCATTTTCCTTTAATAAAAGTTCAGATACAGGTCTGCCTACAATACTGCTTCTGCCTATTACTACTGCTCTTTTTCCTTCTATCTTAATATTACTGTCTTTTAATATAGTAATTATTGCCCTTGGTGTATTTGGGATAAAGCATTTTTCACTGCTGTAGAACCTTCCAATATTATCTGGTGTTAAACCATCAATATCTTTTTTATACCATATTGAATTTAATACTGTTTTTGAATTTATAGATGGAGGCAGCGGCATAAAAAGCATAATACCCTGCAAGCTTATGTCATTATTTAAAGAATTAATAATTTTCAGCAAGTCCCTTTCTTTTACATTATTGCCATATTTATAATTTTCATATTCAATTCCCAAATTATTATATAAATTTATTATATTATTTAAATAATAAATTGAACCCCCATCATCTCCTGCAATAATATTTGCAGCTTTAGGAGCACTCTTATCATTTTCTTTTCTCCCAATTATAAAATTTTTAATTTCTTCTCTATACTTTTCAGCTATTTTCTTAACATCTATAATTTCTCCCACAGTTTACTCCTTTTTGAAAAATTTACCTAAAACTCCATTTATAAAAGATGGTGATTTTTCTCCCGAATATTTTTTTGAAAGGTTTATGGCTTCATTTACTGATACTTTGTCTGGGATATCCTTTTTATAGAGTATTTCATAAACGCAGAGCCGGAGTATTGCCAAATCTACTTTAGATATTCTGTCTATTTTCCAGTTTGAAAGATTTTTTTCAATAGCCTTATCTATCTCACCTTTGTTTTCTGCAACTCCGTTTAATATATCCTTTAAATATTCCATGTCAATCTTTTCCATGTCAATCTGGTTATTTTCTATATAATTTTCAATCAGCTCCTCAGGACTGCTATCACTAAAATCAAGTCCAAATAAAAGCTTCATTCCATGTTCTCTTGAATATCTCCTGTTCATCTGTTACCTCCTTATTTTTTCTCAAATTAATTAAATCACAATAATTTCCTTTATGCAACAAAAAGAAAAATCGCCCTTTGGCGATTTATTCTGCTTAAGCGTATAATCACTTTTATTTTATTTGTAAATTATCAAATATTCTTATCCATTTACCTCTTCAGTATTTACTTTCTCCTCTGGAAGTTTTACATTAACTACGTGAAGATTAACCTCAGATACAGAAAGACCGGTCATTGTCTCTACTGCCTTTTTAACATTTTCCTGAACCTGCTTTGCAATCTCCGGGATTCTAATGCCATAATCAACTACTACATATAAATCTATAGTTGAAGTATTTTCAAGGACATTTACCTTTACTCCCTTAGAAAGTGTTTTCTTTCCGGAAAGCATATGAGTTATGCCTCCAACCAAGTTTTCATTCATGCCTGCGATTCCTTTTATTTCAGTAGCTGCCAAGGCTGCTATTACCTCAACTACATCATCTGCTATTTTTACGATACCCATATCTATTTCTTTACTTATATTTTCATCCATATTGGTTCCTCCTAATTTTATTCATTTGTTTAATTATATCAAATATAATTTATCTTTACAATTATTGTTTTCGCTCTATCTCTACATTGCTTATCTTTGAAACACTCATAACTATATCTTTAATCTGTGCTGCCTGCTTACTTGTAATATCTTTTGATGATTTAACTATTACTTTAGCTTTATTGTCTTCAAAAAAACATATGGCATCATCAAACCCTTTTGCTTTTACCTGGGCCTCAATCTTTCCCTCATTTGTCTTTTCGGCTGCCATGTTGATATACTTTTCTCCTGCTGCCTTTCTGCTGGCTTCCGGTGCATTTTTATCATCTGCCATGGTTTTTAGATACTGAAGAGACTCAGACCTTGTCTGATCCCTGGTAAGCCTGGTTTCTGCAAAATAAGTGCTTGCGGTATTATCATTATTAAGAGATACAGCACTCTCTCCACTGTCATCAGTATTAACATATAAGGGGCTCTGGAATTTTGTTGCTGCTATTCCAGCAACAATTATCAGTGCTAAAAGTGTAATAACTATTCCAATTTGTTTTTTATTCATAGAATACCCTCCATCTTTCATTCTATTGAATTATATGCTTGAGATAATTAATATATACTATTTTTTCATAGGCATTACTGAGACTTTATCTGTTGAAATATCAAAGAGTTTAGACACTATACCTTTTATCTCCAGCGAAGTAAGATTATTTGATGCTCCTTCTGCAACTATATAAACTCCCGTAACCTTTGGTTTATAGGTTTTAATAATAAGCGGCTCTGAGTTTCCATTTTCACTCTGCATAACTACCGTACTTCCGCTGTTTTTCTGAGTTGTAGTCCTTGTTCCTCCAGAATTATCCTGCTCCTTTGTATCTGAAACTGAATCAGTCTCATTTACAGCAGGAACTGCTTCTTCTCCTGATTCAAAGGTCAGCATTACCTCAGCACTCCCAACACCTTTAGTCTTCTCCAGAATACTTTTCAGCTCTGCCTTTTTGCTTTCTTCATAATCAGTAATCACCTTAACATCCGCAGTCCCTGACTCATCTGAACTTGTCTTTGAGCTTCCGGAGGTTACAAAATCTCCTATTAATATCAGCATTAAACCTGCAATCACTATAATTAGTATATTAGATAATTTTTTATTTTCTTTTAAAAGCTTTTTTATATCAGGAAATTTTATCATTTTATTCCTCCTTAATATTTATTAATTTCTTTTCTATATTAAATTCGCTGCTTATAAAATCAATAATTTTTTTATCATCCTGGCTTAAAGTCTTTTTTTCTTCTCCAACCTTTTCTACCTTTTTAATCTTATTGCTTTTATAATTTATGCTTACTGTGCTTATAACGAATTTATTTTGGGAATTTAGGGTAACATTTGTATTTACTGTAAATTTATATCCGGAATACTTAGCCTGAAGTTTATCGGATATAAGCTTATTTAAATTTTCCTTAAATGCCTTTCCTGTACTTTCTATATTTTCATTTTCATAATCCTTATAGCTCTTTGATGGTTTTTCAAAATAATAATCCAGTTTAGACTGATATGAAAAGACATCAATACTTTTATTAAATAGTCCATAGATAGGAGTTATAAATACAGAAATCAAGATTAAACCCAATAAAAATTTAACATATTTCTTCATACTGTTATCCGGCAGTATCATCAAAACCAGTGTAATAAATATAACAGCTGACAGAATTGTAATAGAATATTGTTTCAAAAAGTTCATCGTATTATCACCCCGTTATAGCCCGTCCAGTAGCAGAAATGATAGCAATTAAAATAAAAAACATTACTGAGACACTGATTAGTGATGCCAGAAGTATTATAAGTGAGTCTGATGTTTTAGAAATAAGATCTGTAATTTTCCCATCAGAAATTGGTTCTACTATTGCTGCTGTAAGCTTAAACATAAGTGCTATTACAATAAGCTTTATAATTGGAAATACAGTAATTACAATAACTACTATAAATCCAATAAGACCCACAGCACCCTTCAGCACCAGTGCATAAGAAGCAACTGCCGTAACCGCATCAGACAGGCAGCCTCCAACTATGGGTATGAAGCTGTCCACAGCGAATTTGAATGTTTTTGCAGTAACTAAATCCAGTGTTTTTGAGGATAACCCTTTTATAGTAAGTATTCCTATAAATATTGTCATTATCCCAACCATAGTCCAAATTATTATCTGCTTAATCAGCTTATTTAAATTATCAATGGAAAATTCCTTGGATATTCCATTAACAAATTCCATGGCGAAGGAAATCATTGTAAGAGGAATAATAAATCTTAAAATGACTAAAGTAAAAATATTTATTCCTCCAATAATCAAAGGATCTAAAAGTGCTGCCTGGGAAAAGCTTCCCACACTTGCCAGCAGTACCAGCATAACCGGAATCAGCGCAGTCATAAAATCAGAACACTTTTTTATAGTATCTACTGCTAAGCCGGAGCAGGAAACAAATATTTTAAAAAGAAAAATTATTACTACCAGATAGCACAGGTAATATGCTGCTGAGGATACATTTTCATTATTAAATGAGTTTTCAATCAATGTTAAAAGGGAAAATAAAATGCATATTACAATTAATATTGATAAATCCTTGAAAGATCCCACTATCTCTTTATTAATATAAACAAGAATTCCCTTTGATAGATTTTTAAAGCTAAAGCCATCTTTTTTATTCATGTAGGATGATACTATGGTTCTAAAATCCATTTCATTAAGTACCTGATATTCACTCTTCATTTCATCTATGTACCTATATAAGCTCTCTACATCACTATTAGTTTTATTTTCATCAAGCGCATACACAGGAAATGAGAAAAAAGAAAATATCAGAAAAAATATTATAAATTTTTTCATCTTATCCCTCTATTACCTTTACAATTGAATTTAAAACAGCCATCATTATTGGCACTGTAGAAATCAGTATAAGTATTTTTGCTGTTATTTCCACCTTTGATGCTAAACTGTTTTCTCCGGCATCCTTACATATTTCCGAGCAAAATGTAGCCAGGTATGTTATCCCAATTACTTTTAATACTATCTTTATATATATAAAATCTATTTTAGCCTTTACAGATAGTTCTTCTATAATAGTAAAAAGTGATTTTATCTGAGGAAAAATAAGAAGAAGAAGAATGCAAGAGGCTGCTATACCTATTAAAATTCTAATATCTTCTCTTTCCTCCTTAAACAGCAGTAAAACAAATAAAACCATAAATGAAAAGGAAACTATTTTTAATATGTCCATGGGTCCTCCTCATAACTAATCCTTATAAAATTTCTTATATAGAGAACATGGTCCTTACCGAATTAAATAATTTACTTATAAGGGTTAAAACCATCATCAAAATCACTATTATACCTGCTAAATTAACGACTACTGCATATTCATCCTTTCCTGTAGTTTCTAATATCTTATCTAAAACAATAATAAGCAGGCTTATTGCCGCAATTTTAAATATTAAATTAATATCCAGCATAAATACCTCCTAAATAATCATAATAACTGCCATAGCCCCAATACTGAAGCCCAGGTATCTGTACATTTTAATATTTTTATTTTTCTTGCTTTCAGCGTCTAGAATCTTATTTTTGATTCCTATTTTATATAATGCAAACACTTTCTTGAAACCTTCAATATCGTAATCACCTAAGGATTTAGCCAGATTCAGCAAAATCTTCAAGTCATCTTTTTCTGTACTTAACTGTCTGAAGTTTTCATTAACAGCAAAGCTTACCGCCTGGAATATTGAATCCGTTTCATTATTTAAAAGTTTTTCATACATTTTATAAAAAAGTTTTTCTATATTATTTCCCTGCCTGGAGGAAATAGAACAAATTGCCTGAGGCAGAGGTGTATGGGAATAAACTATTTCATTTTCAAGAAGCGTGCCCAATCTTTCAAGTTCAGTTAGCTCATTTATTCTTTTAATTAATCTGTTTCCAAAGTAAAAGCCTGAATATGTGGAAGCTATGATTATCATTACTGAGCCTAAAATTTTAAAATACATATTTACCCCTCCCAGGTTTTCTTGTTACTGTCAAAATCATATATATAGCTAACTTGTCCAACTTCATGTCCTTTAAGTATTATGCCTTTTTTAAAAGCATTGTTTTTAAGAATATCCTTAAATACCGGCCTTTCAAATAAGTCATTTTCATCCTTACCATGAATTGTTGTTATTATTTTAATTCCGCAGCAGATTGCAGTTAATATGCTTTCCATATCCTTGAAAGTTCCTATTTCATCACAAATTATAATATCCGGAGACATGCTTCTTATTGCCATCATTATGCCCTGAGCTTTAGGACAGTTATCAAGAATATCAGTTCTAATTCCTAAATCTAACGAGCTTTTGCCAAGGGACAGTCCTCCAATTTCACTCCTTTCATCTATAATGCAGACTTTAAAGTTTTCAGATAAATTTCTTGCCATATCCCTTATCATTGTTGTTTTACCGCATTTAGGAGGGGAAATTATAATTGTATTTTCTATCTCTCCATTATTTATTAAATATGGTATTAATTTATCTGAACAGCCTATTACCTGTTTAGATACCCTGATATTAAGCGATGAAATATTATTTATAGTTTTAATTTTTTCTCCTTCTAAAATGCAGCTTCCGCATAGGCCTACTCTGTGCCCCCCTTTTATGGTAATATACCCCTGTCTTATTTCTTCGTCATAGGCATATAAGGAATAGTTCATCATTTTGCTCATAATATTTCTTATATCAACACTCGTTACAATATAGTCAGTAATAGATTCCTCTCTGTCATAAATCAATATAAGGGGTTTGTCCGACTTTATTCTTATTTCCTGAATATATCCATCTCCTTTAGCATTTGAAACTAAATTTTTAATATTAGCCGGAAGTATATTTAGTATTTCTTCTGCAATCAAATTAATCACCCTTTCTTATATCAATTTTATTTCTGTATAAAGGTTTTTATGCCCCTGCCAGCAAAAAAAAACTGACAGTAAAAAATTACTGACAGCTTTTTTAGCTTTTATCTAAATTATAAGACGCCCACTTCTATAAGTGGGCAATCCTTTAGTTCTGCTTCAGGTGGGGTATACTCCCCATATGAAGTTTCGATGCTTAGCTTTAGCTAAGTGAGTTAACTATTTAACTCTTTCCATGTACTCCCCGCTTCTTGTGTCTATTCTTATTGTGTCTCCTTCATTAACAAATAGAGGAACTGGAATTACTGCATCTGTTTCAACCTTGGCTGGCTTTAAAACATTTGTTGTAGTATTTCCCTTAGCACCTGGCTCACATTCAACTATAAGAAGTTCAACAAAGTTTGGAGCTTCAACTGAGAAAGCTTCTCCCTTATAAAACTTAATAATAGCAAACATATTCTCCTTCAGATATTTTATAGCGTCTTCTACCTTTTCATAGTTTAAAGGAATCTGTTCATAGGTTTCCTGATCCATAAAGTAATATAATTCTCCATCACTATATAGATACTGCATTTCTTTTCTTTCAATTACTGCTTCCAGTAATTTTTCTGTTGGGTTAAATGTTCTGTCTGTAACTCCTCCAGAAATAACGTTTCTTAACTTTGTTCTTACAAAAGCTGCTCCTTTACCTGGTTTAACATGTAAAAACTCAATTACTGTAAACACTTGTCCATCAAATTCAAATGTAGTTCCTTTTCTTAAATCTCCTGCTGATATCATTATTATCCCTCCATATTTTTTTTATAAACTTATAAGATCCCTTGGTGATTTTGAAAGAACTTCAAATCCCTCATCTGTTACTAGTACAAGATCTTCTATTCTAACACCAAACTCTCCTGGTAAATATATCCCTGGTTCATCAGTTACCACCATGCCGCTTTTTAATATCACATCACACATAGGACTTAATCTTGGTGCTTCGTGTATCTCTCTTCCAACACCATGACCTAACCCATGTCCAAAATTAGCTCCATATCCCATATCTTTAATATAGCCTCGAGCTATTGCATCCACATCTTTGCATACTGCATCTGGTTTAATGGCTTTAAGAGCCTTCCTGTTAGCTTCTAAAACAATATTATATATATCAATCATCTTAGTTGACACTTCACCAATTGCTACAGTTCTGGTCATATCAGAGCAGTAGTCCTGATAAATACATCCAAAGTCTAATGTAAGGAATTCCCCATTTTCTATTTTCTTGTCGGAAGCTGCTCCGTGAGGAAGTGAGGATCTAAAGCCTGAGGCTGCTATAGTCTCAAAAGAAAGTCCGCTGGCTCCCTGTTTCTTCATGAAAAATTCCAGCTCCAGTGCTATTTCTCTTTCAGTCATACCTGTCTTAATAAAGTTTAACATATGAGAAAAACCACTATCTGCTATAGAAGCTGCCTTTTTTATCTTCTCTGTTTCATCCTTTGACTTTATTACTCTGATGTCTTCAATTTCCTTCTGACCTGATAATATCTCTCCATCATACTTTGCTTTTAATTCCTGATAAAAGCTTAATGTAACTATGCCCTCTTCTAAAGCAATATTTTTTATTCCTTTGGAATTTACTAAATCTGAAATAGTGTCTATTATCTTTCCTTTATACTGGAGTATCCGGTAATCCTTAACCTGCATATCAGCCTGCTCTGTATATCTGGAATCAGTAATAAAATATGCTTCTTCCTTTGTAATTAAAGCAAAGCTTTCATTCCCGGTAAATCCGCTTAGATAGTTTCTATTTGGATCACTTACTACCAGAAAAGATTCAATTCCTTTAGCTGACATCTTTTCTCTTAATTTTTCAATTCTTTTTTTATACATTTTATTCTCCTCCATTTATAAATACCAATGGTCAGAATATAATAATATATATTGTTAACCCTGTTAATATCTACACATAACCATTGATATTTTATCAAATGTCAGTTCCTTTTGCAAATAATTTATTATTAATGATACTTAATAATTACTTTTCAGCTGAATATTACTAAATTTATAGTATTTCCAGCGTAAAATTTTACCTTTTATTTTTAAATTTTGTATATTTTAAACTAAATGAAAGAGAGTCTTTATAATAATCGTAGTAGCTTAGTATATAGCTTTCCTCATTAAAGGAGGTAACAGAAAATATTAAATCCTTATCCTTGTCATAATATACTCCGCCGCAGTCCTCCATAATGATTTCTGAATTAGAATTCAAAAAATTTTTTACTATATCTAAATTTCCCCCATTTTCATTAATTTTATTATAAGCTTTAGTTAGTAAATATTCCCTGTCCCTTAAATCTGAATAATTTATCATTTTATTTTCAGTTGATATTCTTTCACTGTTTTTTTCTATGGATGTTAACAAATACAGAGAAATAGTTAATATCAGGGATGATACAACAAGAGTAATTACTATAATAAATCCTTTTCTTCTATGCACCTTGTGTAATATTCCCCCTTATATTCTATATTTATATAAAAAAGGTTACCTTTTTTCACTGGATTAAATAGTGTTATGTCTTTTAAAATATAATTAATATTACTTTCATTATATTTTATAACCAGGTCTGAACCGGAAACTGTTATTCTGTCTCTTCTTTCAATTCCATTATCATCCCTGATTATTACAATGTCAGAGTCAGATAAAAATACGGATTTCTGCTCATATGTGATGGAGTATTCTATTATGGAATAAGCCTGGTTTATGTATTCATTTTTTCTAAAATTTTTTTCATTATTTTTTTCAATTTTATAACTTAGTATAAAACTGTTTCCTAAAATTGAAATAACTACAGATATTATAAACATAGCTGCAATAACTTCAATTAGTGTAAATCCTTTAATATTTTCCCTTGTATAGATCACTATGTATATCTCCTATACCATTATTTTTTTTATAATGTAGAGAAAGTTTTATCTTATATATGTCTCCATTTTCTATATTAATGGATATATATGGGCATATATCCGGCACTTCTGCTGTAAATAATTCATTAATATCTCTATTTTTTATTGTAGAGATATTGATGTAATTAGGTGGTATATATAATCTTTTATTAGCCTGCAGCCCTTCTATGAAATGATAATCCTTGTTATATATTATTTCTTTAGTTACGGCATCTAAAATGTTAATATAATTATCCTTAGCCTTATTTTCTGAATTTATTTTATAAGAGGTCGTATATATTTCAAAGGATGAAAATATAAGAAGGGAGATAATAAAAAGACTTACAACCCCTTCAATTATTAAGCTCCCTTTTCTAGTTTTTAATTTCTGCATAATCCTGCCCCACTGTCATAGTTATTGTATGAATAGTCCCTTCTCGGTCAGTATATTCAAGTGTACCGGCACTGTAGCTGTAACCCAAAGAATTTATATTAAACTTATTATTTTCAAGGTTTATACTGTATATCTTAAAGCCTGGTGGAAAAGAAAAAACATCTATTATTTTATCACTGGTTTGATAATGTAATTCATTATTATTTTCATCAAAATATATATATCCAAGTCTTTTCATGCTTTTACATTTAAGTTTAGAATTATTCATAAAGGATAATATAAGATTATTAGTATTTTCATAGTCTAACTTATTTTCAATCTTTTTATAGGAAGATATATTAACATAAGAAATTCCATATATAATTGAAATTATAGCCATGACAGTTAAAAGCTCAATAAGCGTAAATCCTTTTTTCATACACCACCTATAGCATCCATTATAGAGAATAATGGAAGCATTATTGAAAGAATAATCAGGCTCACAATAAAAGCCAAAATAAGAATAAGGCAGGGTTCAACAATGGAAATTACCTTTTTATTTAAATTTTTTAATTCTCTTCCATATAAATAACAGGCCTTTTTTACAACAAAATATATATTTGAAGATTCCTCTCCCAGAGAAATGAGTTCAATGAATTTATCTTCAAAAATTCTGCTGTTTTCGAAAGCCTCCGTTATACCGCTGCCGCTGTTAATATCATCTGTAACTTCCGTTAAAGTTTTTTTAAAATAAATATTTTTCGACATCTCTATGCTGTCTCTCATAGAGTTATATACATTAAATCCTGATGAAAGCATAAGAAGCATTGACTGACAGTATTTATAGGTTTGAAGCTTAATATAATAGCCTTTTATAAAGGGAAATTTCATTTTAATATAATCAGTTACCGGATTATATTTTATTTTTTCGCTGAATTTAATTCCTATTGCTATTAATAAAACAGTAAATATTAATACTAAAATGTAATATCTTTTAAAAAATATGTTTGCATCAAGGAAAAACCTGGTAATCCCCGGCATATCTCCTCCTAATGAAGATAATGTTTCTGTAAATTTAGGAAGAATACAATTAATGAGGAAAATAACCACACCTGTTCCCATTAAAAATACTAATTTCGGATATGCTAAAGAATCCTTTAAATTCTTGCTCCTTGCATATTCCTCCTCATAATATTCCGACAGATTTTTAAAGGCTTCCTTTAAATTGTTGGAATCATCTCCTAGTTTTATTGAGTTAATGAACTCAAAGGGAAAATATGCTTTATATTTTGAAAAGGAATTATACGGGTTATTGCCTGATTTTAAGCTGTTTACTATATCTTCAAATACTTTTCTCAGCCTCTTATAAGATTTTTGCCTGCTTAGTATATCTATTGTTTTAATAATTGAAAATCCTGATTCCTGAAGGAAATATATATCTGAAGATAGCTGAGAAAGTGTTTTTTTGCTGAGCATTTTTATCATTTAATCACCTGAATATAATATTTTAATGTATTCTTCAAAGGAGGTTACTCCGGACACGAGAAGCTTCAGCGCATTTTCTTTTATGCCGTTTGTAATTTCTATTTTTTCTTCTTTTTTTATTTTATCTTTTACATCTTCATCTGCAATTAAAAGCTCATATACAGCCGTCCTGCCCTTATACCCGGTATTGCTGCAGAAATCACAGCCCGCACCTTTATACAGCATTATGTCCTTTCCTAAAACCTCTTTTTCCTCAGCACTTATCCTATGCGGTTTTTTACAATAGGGGCATATCTTTTTAACAAGTTTTTGAGATATTACTAGAGACAGACATGATGCTATAATATAAGGTTCAACTCCCATATCTTTAAGCCTCCATATGCTGGATGCCGCACTGTTTGTATGAAGAGTAGACATTACCTTATGACCTGTTATTGCAGCTCTGGCAGTTATCATTGCCGTTTCATGGTCTCTTATCTCCCCCACCATGATAACATCCGGATCTCCTCTTAAAATGCTTCTAAGCATTGATGGGAAATTAAGGCCTATTTTAGCATTCATGTTAATCTGAGTTATGTCCTCCACCTGGTACTCTACCGGGTCCTCTAAAGTTACTATGCTTAAATTGTTTCCCTTTATTTCATTTATCATACTATGAAGAGTTGTAGATTTTCCACTCCCGGTAGATCCGGTTACTAAAATAAGACCATTGGAGTAATTTAATATTCTTTTTATATCTTCTTCCTCACTGAATCCCAAATCACCTAAGCTTTCTATTTTATCTTCTCTTTTTAGTATTCTTATTACTATTTTTTCTCCAAAAACAGAAGGAAGAGTTACACACCTTAAATCGTAAAAACAATTGCCGGATCTATACTCTCCCTTTCCATCTTGGGGAATTCTCTTTTCTCCGATATCCATCCTGCATATTACTTTAATCCTGCTTACTAAAAAAGAATAAAAAAACATAGGAATATTATATTTAAATATAATATCACCATCAATTCTAAACTTAACCTTCCCCAAATCCTTATATGGTTCTATATGAATGTCAGATGCATTTTCTTCTATTCCCTGATTAATAATTTCATTAACCAGCTGGATATTTAAAGAAAAACCGTTGTTTTTGCTTAACTTGCCTAAAATTTCTTCAAGTTTATCCATTACCTCATAAAAATCAGCCTTATTAAAGTGTCCCCATATAAAAGAGCAATAATGGAACCTAATGCTATATATGGGCCAAAGGCTATCGGGTCCTTTCGTTTTTTTATTTTAAAAATAAGAAGTAATACTGCAATTACTCCTCCCAAAATAAATGATAGCCATAATGAAAGCAAAGTATACTTAAATCCTAAAACAAAACCACAGACAGCAAATATTTCAATATCACCCTCACCCATACCTCTTGTTAAAAATACAATAAGCCATATAACAGCTGCTCCTGTTAATGCCCCATAAAGGTTATCTAGAAGCTTTATTGAAAATCCCTTGTTAATTAGTTCAAATATTATAACTATTGCGCCTCCAAATAAAATCATTCTGTCATCTACCAGCTGAGTTTTAAAGTCTATGATTGATATTGAAAGAAGTAGCGAAAATAAAAATGAGTATTCTATTGCCTTAAAAGGCATTGGAAATTTATAAAATAAGAAAACATACATTATTCCATTTATAAGTTCAACTATAGGATATTCAATGGATATCGCCTCCCCGCAGCTTCTGCATTTTCCTCCTAAGATGATATAGCTTATTACAGGAATTAAATCATAGGGTTTTATTCGGCTTTCGCATTTCGGGCAGTGAGATGGAGGAAAGGAAATAGACTCATTTCTGGGAACTCTCCAAATAACAACATTCAAAAAGCTTCCAATGACCAGTCCAAAAAATAATACAGTTATGTAATAATAAATCATATCATTACTTCTCCTTTAAAGGAAATTTCAGCCGGACCCTCCATATATATATCACTGCCAATTTTTTCAACTATAAGATCTCCTCCTACAAGGTGAGCTAAAGCCTTATCTTTAACTTTGCCTCTGCTGTTTAGATAATAAAATGAAGCACAGGTTCCGGTACCGCAGGCTAAGGTTGGTCCTGCTCCTCTTTCATAAGTCATTATTTTAAACTCATTATTATTAATAACTTCAACAAAATTTACATTAGTTCCCTGCTTAAAAATGTCCATTTTTTCGATATATTTTCCTTCATTTACATCAAAGCTGTCTAGTTTCCCATAGATAACAGTATGAGGAACTCCCATATGGTATGTATTTATAATATATTTTCTTCCATTAGCCTCTATTTCTTTGTCGATTATATTTTTATCCTCAGTTACCTTTCCCATATTTATTTTAACTGAAGATACTATTCCATTTTCAATATTTAAAAATGCTTTTTTTATTCCATCTCCGGTTTCTATATCAATTAGATTCTTATTAACTTTATCCATTTCATAAGCATATTTTGCAAAGCATCTTATTCCATTGCCGCACATACTGGCATAGGAGCCGTCACTATTATATATGTCCATCTTAATATCTGATATTTTGCTTTCCCTAAGCAGTAAAATTCCGTCAGCTCCTATAGAAAAATGTCTGTTACAAAGCAAAGCTGCTGTTTCTCTTTCTCTTCCCTGTAAATATCCGTTTCTGTCATCAATAAGTATAAAATCATTTCCTATTCCATTTAATTTATAAAATTCCATATTACACCTCCATATATTATAAATATACAACATTACTTTATGTAAGGCAACTTGCTTTATTTTAAAACCGGGTAATGATATACTTATAATCTAAGGAAAATTTTATGAGGTGAAATAATGGCATTAGATGGAATATTTTTAAGAGGGATAGTTAAGGAATTAAAAAATACAATTATAAATGGGAAGGTAGATAAGGTAAATCAGCCTGAAGAAAACGAAATAATTATTTTTATAAGAAATAACAGTAAAAATATAAAGCTTCTTATAAGCTCCTCCCCAGTCTATCCTAAGATACATATTACAGATATAAATAAGGAAAACCCAATAAAAGCTCCTATGTTCTGCATGGTACTCCGAAAATATTTAAAAGGAGGGAAAGTTCTGGGCATAGAGCAAATAGGAAGCGACAGGATAATAAAGTTTACCTTTTCAAATACAGATGAGCTTGGATTTAACAGTATATATAATTTATATGTAGAAATAATGGGAAGGCACAGTAATATAACGCTGGTCAGGGAAAGAGATAATCTTATAATGGACTCAATTAAGCATGTAACTCCAGACATAAATAGAGTAAGGACTCTTCTTCCTAAATTAAGCTTTGTTTTTCCTCCAAAATCTGATAAATTAGATCCTTATAATTCAAATTATGATGAATTATCTCTTTTTATTAAGGATAAAAATGTAATTTTTGACAGCTTTATTTTTTCTAACTGTTTTACAGGAGTAAGTACTCCGCTGTCTAAGGAACTGTATATAAGGTATAAGGATAATATAAATGGTGTATTCCAGTTTTTTAAAGACTTAGATTCTATGGATTCCTTTTATTTATATAAAAAATTAGGAAAATTTAAGGATTTTTCTCCCACATTTCTTTCCTATATGGATTCCTATGAAGAAGTGATATACAGCAGCCCTTCAAAGCTTATTTCTGACTTTTATTTTAATAAAGATAAAAATGACAGGCTAAACTCAAAAAGCTCAAATCTTCAGAAAATAGTAAATACTAATATTGAACGCTGTGAAAAAAAGATAAGAATTCTAAAGGATAATCTGGAAAAGGCTAAAGACAAGGATACATATAAGCTAAAGGGAGAACTTTTAACTGCCAATATATATTCTCTTAAAGCTGGGTTGGATAAAATTAAGCTTCAGAATTACTACAATGAAAATGAAGAAATAGAAATAAAGCTTAATATTCAAAAGTCCCCCTCTCATAACATTCAGGATTATTATAAAAAATACAATAAGCTGAAAAGCACTGAAAAAATGAGCCATATTCAGCTGGATTTATCTGAGGAAGAACTCCAATATCTTAATTCCGTTTTTACAAACATAATAAACTGTGATACCTATAAGGAAATAGATGAGATAAAAAAGGAGCTTATAGAAACAGGATATATTAAATACAGAGCAGGCAAAAAGGCAAAGGAAACCCCTGCAAAGCCAATGCATTATAAATCCTCAGAAGGAATTGATATATATGTGGGGAAAAATAATATTCAAAACGATTATCTTACTTTAAAATTTGCGGATAAAACTGACACCTGGCTCCACACAAAGGACATTCCAGGGTCTCATGTAATAATTAAAGGAAGAGATATAAGCCAAGTTACACTAAATGAAGCAGCTATCTTAGCAGCATTTTACAGCAAAGGCAGGACTTCCTCCAAGGTGCCTGTAGACTATACCTTTGTAAAGAATGTTAAAAAGCCAAACGGGGCGAAACCGGGCATGGTCATATATACCACGAACAATACAATATATGTAACTCCAACAGCTGCTATAAATTTAGAAAGAGTAGGCTAGCCTACTCTTTTGGATTATTAATATATTGATATAGATAACAAAGCATGCTCCCGTTATAAAGCTTTCTGTTTTTATCTGCTTTTTTTCCAAAAAGCTTTTCAAATATCAGGTTTGAAGTCAATATATAAAAAGACCATTCCGGAAGGTTTTTATACAGCTTCCCTAAATCTTTATATATTTCCTGAACCTCTGCTTTTTCACCTATTCTTTCACCATAGGGCGGATTTGAAACCATAATCCCATATTTTTTTCTTGAAGAGAATTCTTTAAAATCCAGCTTCTGAAATGATATATAATCATCTACTTTGGCAATAGATGCATTTTCTCTGGCAGTTTTTAATATATTTCCATCTATATCTGAGGCCAGTATCTTAATATCTTTATCATTTATTAAAGACTTTCCTATTTCTCTCTCAGCATCCCAAATATCTTTTCTTATAAGTCCGTTTGTTTCTGCCAGGAAGCTTCGATTAAGCCCTGGTGGTATATTTTTAGCTATCATGGCAGCTTCAATTGGAATTGTTCCTGAACCACAGAAGGGGTCTGAAAATGCTCTGTCTCCATTGTAACCTGTGAGAAGGACTATGGCAGCTGCTAAGGTTTCTTTAAGAGGAGCCTCACCTGCTCTTTCCCTATACCCTCTCTTGTGAAGAGCCTCTCCCGGAAGGTCTAAATTTATCTCTGCTGTATCATTATTTAAATTTACTTCAAACCTATAAGCCGGACCTGTTTCTTTAAACCAATCCACCTTATATTTTTTCTTAAGTGATTCAATTATTGCCTTCTTTGATATGCTTTGAATGTCGGAAATAGAAAAAAGCTTTGACTTTTTAGACTTGGCATTTACTATTATCTGTCCATCAATACTTATTATATCTTCAAATGGAAATTCTTTAACTCCCTGAAATAATTCCTCAAAGCTTTCTGCTTTAAACTCTTTCAGCTTTATAAACATTCTGTCTGCTGTCCTAAGATTAAGGCAGCACTTTGCAGCATCTTTTTCCTCTCCATCAAAATATATTCTTCCGTCCAAAACTTTCAAGTCATTATAGCCTAAGCCTTTTAATTCATTTTTTAATACCTTCTCAATCCCAAAGGTAGTAGTTGCAATTAATTTCATAACTCACCTATGCTAATTCCACCATAACAGGGCAGTGATCTGAACCCATAACATTAGTTAGAATATCAGCGTCCTTTACTTTTTCTAATAAATTATTTGAAACAAAATGATAATCTATTCTCCAGCCGGTATTTCTTTCTCTGGCTCTAAACCTGTAGCTCCACCAGGAATACTTAACTTCATCCGGATATATAAATCTATATGTATCAGTGTAACCATTTTGAATGAATTTATCAATCCATTCTCTCTCAATTTTCAAAAATCCTGAATTATTCTCGTTAGCCTTGGCATTTTTTATATCCTGCTCTGTATGGGCAGTATTGTAATCTCCGCAAATAAGGAGTTTCTTACCCTCACTTACCATATTATTTGCATACTCTAAAAGGCAGTCATAAAATTCCATTTTATAATTTAATCGATCGGCACTCATCTGACCATTAGGAAAATATATATTAAAAAGAAAAAAATCAGTGTATTCTAATATTAATATTCTTCCTTCACTATCAAATCTTTCTATACCCAAACCATGTTTTACGCTAATAGGCTCCTCTTTTGAATATACAGCAACTCCGCTGTATCCCTTTTTTTCAGCAAATGAAAAATATGAGAACCGTCCCTCTATTTTTTCTATTTCCTCTGTCAGCTGACTTTCCTGAAGCTTTGTCTCCTGAATACATAGTATATCCGGATCCTCCTCTTTTATAAACTTAATAAAATCTTTTTTTAATATAGCCCTAAGTCCATTAACATTCCAGGAATATATTTTCATAATACCACCTCTTTTCTGTATTATATCATAAGCAAAAAAATAGAATGCCTAAGGCACTCTATTTCTATTATAAATTTACTTTTTTTACTCTGTTACGCTCTTTTGTGGAAGTATAAGATTTAATGCAATTCCAATCAGCGTAGCAAGGGCTACACCGGAAATTTCTACAGGTGATCCCATCATAACAAACTTTATGCTGGCTCCGCCTATTCCTATTACTATTATAACTGATGATATAAGCAGATTTCTCTTTTTAGAAAAGTCAACCTTATCATCAACAAATATTCTAAATCCAGAGGAAGCTATTATTCCAAACAGAAGAATGCTTACTCCTCCCATAACCGGCAGAGGCATATTTTTAAGTATTGCACTTACAGGTCCTATGAAGGAAAGTATAATTGCAATTATTGCAGCTCCTCCTATAACCCATACGCTGTAAACCTTAGTTATTGCCATAACTCCAATGTTTTCACCATAGGTTGTGTTTGGAGGTCCTCCAACTAATCCTGCAAAGCAGGTAGCCAGGCCATCTCCTAATATGGATCTGTGAAGACCTGGATCTTTAGTAAAATCTCTTCCGCATACGTTATTTGTAACATAGACATGTCCAATATGCTCTGTTATTGTAACAAATGCAACTGGTGCCATAAGAATAACTGCACTCCAGTTAAACTTAGGGAGTAAGAAGGCAGGCATTTTAAATAATGGTGCCGATGTTATTTCTTTTATTGCTGAATCTGGTATTATCTTAAATATTAATGCGAATATATATCCTACTACCATAGCAATAAGTATTGGAATAACTCCTGCAAAGCCTTTAAAATACATACTTCCAACAATTGCAACACCAATTGTAATAACTGCAACCAGTATCCAATAGCCTCTTGATACATTCTCCATTCCGGCAGGTACTTGCGCCGGGTTTAATCCTGCCCAGTTAACTGCAGTTGATGCCAGGGAAAGACCAATTACTAATACAACAGAACCAACAACAACTGATGGAAGAGCTCTGTTTAACCAGCCAATACCTGTAAATTTAATTATAGCTGCCACTATAACATAAACAACTCCTGCGGCTATAATTCCTGATAACATGGATGCTGCACCGAAATTTTTAGTTGCTGTCATCATAGGTACTATAAATGCAAAGGATGAACCTATATAAGCTGGCAGCTTTGCTTTTGTACATATGATATAAATAAGAGTTCCAACACCGCTGCAAAACAGTGCGATAGATGGGCTAAGTCCTGTCAGCATTGGTACAAGGATTGTTGCACCTACCATAGCAAATAAATGCTGGAATGACAGGGGGATTGTTTTAAGAATAGGTAATTTTTCTTCTACGTCTACATAGTTTTTCATAATTTTCCTCCTTTTTAATCTCACTGGATTAGATTAAAAGATTTTATATTTATTTTTCAAAAATCTTTACACCATCAATACCGTCTATCTCCTTAACCTCAACCTGAATTACTTCATTTTGAGATGTAGGGATATTCTTGCCAACATAATCCGCCCGGATCGGAAGCTCTCTGTGCCCTCTGTCAACTACAACTAAAAGCTGTACCATCTTTGGTCTTCCTGCTGCCATTACGGCATCCATAGCGGCTCTTGCTGTTCTTCCGGTAAATAAAACATCATCTACTAAAACTACTATTTTATTATGTACATTGATCTCCAAATCCTTATCCTTAACTATTGGCATATCATTAACCTTTGTAAGATCATCCCTGTAAAGTGTTATGTCAACAGTTGCAACAGGTACGGATACTCCCTCAAAATCTTCTATAAGCTTAGATATTCTCTTTGCTATAGGCATGCCTCTTCTTTTTATACCAACTAAAACTACATTATCAATTCCCTTATTTTTTTCAACTACTTCATGAGCTACTCTTATAAGGGATCTGTTTAAAGCTTTGTCATCTAAAAGCTGCGATTTAAATTTCATATCCTCACCTCCAAAAAAAAAGCCTGAATCAAATGATCCAGGCGTACTTTCGCTACTATTCTTACGATCTCACCGGATCACTTAAAGAATTAACTTTTATTATATTATCACATAATACGACATATTTCAACTATTTTTCAGTTTACCTATAAACTCTGCAAAATAATCAGGATATGGTGCTTCAAATTCCATGTATATATTACTTCTTGGATGAACAAAGCCAAGGACTCTGGCATGAAGCAGCTGACCATTTAATTTAAACTTTTCACTTTGAATTCCATACACCTTATCTCCTACAATGGGGTGAGACATAGAGCTTAAATGAACTCTTATCTGATGGGTTCTTCCAGTCTCCAGTATGCATTCCAAAAGTGAGAAGTTTTTATATTCTTCTAATACTTTAAAATGAGATATGGCTATCTTTCCATCTGACCTTATTGATATTTTTTTTCTGTCATTTTTATCTCTTCCAAGAGGCTTTTCAACAGTAAACTCACTTTCTTTAAAATGACCATAAACAATGCAGTTATATATTCTGTTCATGGAATGTTCTTTAAGCTGATATGATAAATTAATATGGGAAAAATCATTTTTAGCAGCCACTATTACTCCAGATGTATCTTTATCAATTCTATGGACAATACCTGGCCTTAATACTCCGTTTATTCCGGATAAATCCCTGCAGTGATATAAAAGTCCATTAACCAAGGTTCCTGAGTAATTGCCATGGGCCGGATGAACTACCATTCCCTGAGGCTTATTTACTACAATAACATCCTTATCCTCGTATAATATATTAAGAGGAATATTCTCCGGCAGCGTTTCAATTTTTTTAAGCTCAGGAAGATTTATAATTATATGATCTCCTTCCCTAAGCTTATAATTTGGCTTTATTACTTTTTCACTTATAAGAACATTTCCTTCTTTTATAATATTTTGAAGAAAGCTTCTTGACAAATCAGGAAAGTATTTGTTTAGAAATTTGTCTATTCTGGAACCTTCATCTTCAGCTTCTATTAATATTTTTTCAATCTTCATTCTTATCCAGCCACAAAACATAAATAACAAGAAGTATTGTTCCAATTACAACAAACATATCAGCTACATTGAAAACAGGGTAATAATATACATCTCTGAAGTGGAATAATATAAAATCAACTACATATTTGTAATATATCCTGTCGAACAGATTACCAAGTGCTCCCGATATAATAAGAGCCAGTGAAATATTTAAAAGTCTGCTGTTTTTCTTGTTTTTGATAAGGTAATAAATCATAAATATAACTACCGCAGAAGTTATAATGCTAAGAAATAATAATTTATTTTGGAAGCTTCCCCAAGCAGCACCCTTATTTGTAAGATATGTAATATTAAAATAATCTTTAATTACTATTATGTCATCATGTGTTTTAAAATAACTGACAGCCCATAGCTTAGTTACTCTATCTAGAAGAAGCCCTAAAATTATTATTATTATTTCCATTCCCATCCCCCTAAGGTTAATCCGGAAGACCTCGTTTATAGTCCTCATTGCTTATTTTTTCTATATCCTCTGTATAGCTTACATCATCAGAATAAAACTCATCATAATCATAGTTAAAATTAGGAGCTATTACATTCTCCTCCTGAGGTCTGTCTTCCATTGTTCTTTCTCTTTTTTTATCAATTTCCTTTTGGCAGGTGACACAGTATTTGGTATAGGGGATAAAATCAAGTCTCTCATCATTTATCTCTCCGCTGCATGAATCACAGATACCATAACTGCCATTATTGATTTTTTCCAGAGATTTATTTATCTCATCAAATATTTTATATTCATTTCTCTTTAATGCTAAATTTCTTTCTTTATCAAAAAGTTCAGAGCCTGCATCTCCTGTATGATTGTCATAAAGAGAAAGCTCTGAGGAAAACTCATTATCTTTACCTTCTTCTAAACGGTAAATTATTGATATTAGCTTTTCTTTTTCTTTTAAAAGCTTATCTTTGAAATAGTTTATGTCTCTATCCATATCTTTACCCTCCTCATATTTTAGAAATGTATAAGTGTTATGCAATTCCATATATATATTGTTTCAAAAGGCAAAAATATTATTACATTATTTTAAACTGTTTACTTTATTAATTATTGATTTCAGTTTTTCAATACTTATAGTCTGTTCTTTATCAGAAATTGAAGCATTAGGATCAGTGTGGGTTTCAATCATAAGCCCTGAAGCACCGGCAAAAATAGAAGCTAAAGACATATTATAGACTAAGTCTCTGTTTCCGGTTCCGTGACTTGGATCAACTATTACCGGTATTTTGTACTTATGGCTTATAAGAGCTACAGAATTTAAATCTAAGGTGTTTCTTGTACTGTTTTCAAAAGTTCTTATTCCTCTTTCACAAAGCATGACACTTCTGTTTCCGCCTTCTATTATATACATAGCAGCATAAAGCCACTCTTTAAGACTGGCTGCCATCCCTCTTTTTATCATAATAGGAAGATTAGTTTTAGCAGCTTCTTTCAGCAGGGAATAATTATACATATTTCTGGAGCCTATTTGGATAATATCGATGGAACCTACTGCCATCTCTACATCTCTGGGATCTAAAAGCTCAGAAACTACAGGAAGACCTACCTCTTCTTTAACCTCTTTTATTATCTTAAGCCCTTCAAACGCCAATCCTTGAAATTCGAAGGGGGAGGTTCTTGGTTTAAAGGCACCGCCGCGAAGAGCATTCGCTCCTGCTTCCTTTACTTTAAGAGCAACATCTCTATATACTTTATATCCTTCTACAGAACAAGGTCCCGCAATAATTACAGGGCTATCCTTTAAAAAATCTTTTTCCATTACATTAATATTAAATTTCATATTTTTAAGAGATGCTAAATTATCCATATTTTCACCTATTATAAATCCTTATACAGGTTTTTTAACTAAACATAGAAATTCTTAACGTTATTTAAATCCTCTTCTTTAACTGTTTCTTCCTCTTTTTCTTCTGTAACTATTCCCTTTTCTTTAACTTCTTCTACCTTGTAGGAAACCAAATTATATGATTTAACAAAATCTGATTCCATATCAGAAAACATATCCATTTGTGTTTTCATAAAATTCCTATATTTAGCTACAAATTTAGAAAAGTCACTTTTTGTATTCTGAAAATCATCATTTACTTTTACTACCTGATTATTAGCCTTTTCGATTATCCTTTGGCTTTCATCATTAGCCCTTCTGATTATGCTTTCTGCTTCATCATTTGCAGTTTTCCTAGTCTGCTCTGATGTATTTTGAGCAAGAAGAAGTGTATTTTGAATTGTATTTTCAATATCCTTATAATGATCCAGTTTCTCATTTAAAAGAGCAAATTTCTCTCTTAATGAAGTATTTTCTTTATACATTTCTTCATAATCCTCAGCGATTTTATCTAAAAAGTCTTCTACCTCGTCAGAATTATAACCACGCATAGATTTTTTGAATTCCTTATTACTGATATCCATAGATGTTATTCTCATTTTACCACCCCTATTTATATTTTTTTATATAAATTTTTATATTTCCTTTTTTTGTTTTTCCTATTTCATCTTCTATCTTATACTTACCATAGCCTCTTATTGTTATAACAGAATTTAAACTGATCATCCTGCTTTTATCATCAGCTTCAGAATAATTATAAAAAACAAATCCCCTTTTTATAAGGTTAACGCCTTCGTTTCTGGATGATTTTGTGATTTCAGAAACTATGGAATCAAGCCGAAGGGATGGAACTTCAATTGCTATGTCATCATAATCAATGATGAGTAAGTTAACAGCTTCCTTATCAATTAAGCTGACTTTAACCTTTGTATTTCCTATGGTTTTAATATTATCTGATAAATATTCAGCTATCTCTTCTTTGCAGGGAAAATAACATACATTATCCTTCAATATAAAATCTCCAAGTTTCTGTCTTTTTATACCTAAAGATAAAACTCCTCCTAAATAATCCCTATGAGACAAGGAGATAAACTTATTATTGTTTTCAATTTTTACTAATTTAACTCCAAAGTTTCCCTTGGAATTAAATATTAAAGTTCTTCTCTCTGATTCTTCAAATACCCCATAGGTTCTAACATTTATATTCAGCTGTTTTTTACATTCTATAATAGTTTTCCAAACATTAGGTGTCAGAAAATCTTTTGATACAGCAGGATAATTATTACTTTCAGCTGATATTATATCATTATATATACTATAAAGATCTGTTTCATCCGTTTTTGTAAACATATTAAAAAAACTATCTCTATCCATTACAATATGGCAAATATTATACGTCTTATAAATGAGATTATAAACAGTGCAATTATGGGTGAAAAATCTACCATAAGGTTAGGAAGTAATTTATCCTGAAGGTATCTGCCAGGTTTAAGAAATGGTTCATTTATTTTATGTAATAAATCTGTCACAGTATTTTCTCTAATATTTGGCATCCAGGATAATATGCATTCGATAAAAATAGAAATCTGAATAATGTTAAAAAGTTTGTCTATTATGTTATATAAAAATGTATTCATTAAATCACCCTTACGAAAATTGAATTTGCAATTTCTTATTTATTCCAATTAAATATTCCTTTGTTAGACAGTTCGTTTTTTAAATCACTGGACACTTCTACATTAGATGGGGATAGTATATATATGCCATTTTCTATTTCCTGCAGATCTCCAGATAATGCATAGCAGGCTCCTCCAATAAAATCAAGGAGTCTTTGAGCAACTTTTTGCTCCAGTGAATTTGTATTGACTACTATTATCTTTCTATTTCTTAAATTATCACAAATATTAGTTGCTTCCTCATATTCTGTTGGCTTAACTATTACAACCTTTGCTAAGCTGTTTGTGTGAATATTAAGCACTTTATTATTCCCTCTTTTTCTTTGAAATGGAGTCTCCTCCTCTGACCCCTGCTGATTAGAATACTCATTATCTAATTCCTCAGTATATTCCTCCATTTCATTATTTTCACTATCATCCTCAAGTCCTATGAATTCTAATACTCTTTTTATGCCTTTTCCAGCCATTTTAACCCTCCCTATTATAATTTCTTTTTCCAAAAATGCCTTCACCTATTCTTACCATGTTTGAGCCTTCTCTTACAGCATATTTATAATCCGAAGTCATGCCCATTGAAAGAATTTTCATGCTGATGTTTTTATATTTTATTTTTGAAAGCCTGTCATATAATTCCTTTACTTTTTTAAAATAGTTTAAACAAGCTATTTCATCTCCCCTAGGTATTATCGCCATTAATCCTAAAATCTTAACATTTTCACACTTTTCGATTTCAAAAATTAATTCATCCAGGTTTTCAGCAAGAATACCGGTTTTGCTTTCTTCTCTGCCAATGTTTATTTCAATTAGAGAATTAGCTGTTAAATTTTGTTTTTTATATTCTTTTTCTATCTCCCTTAAAAGATTTATATTATCCAGCGAATGTATTAAATAAACTTTACCAACTATGTATTTAACCTTATTTCTTTGAAGATGACCTATTAAATGCCATTTTATATCCTTGTTTAATTTTTCTTCCTTTAAAATCATTTCTTGAACCTTATTTTCCCCAAAATCCCTTATGCCAAAGTCATAAACTTCTTTTATTTCTTCAATGGATCTGGTTTTTGAAACGGCTACTAGCTTTATCTCTTCTGGTATTTCACCTAAAATTTTATTAATATTCTTGAGTATGGACAAATTTACCGCTCTCCTTAATATATTCTGCTTATTTGCCTAAAATCCTTTAAATTATCTTATTTTTTTGCAGTTGGATCCGCTAAATAGCTGCTGTCTATATTTCCCTTGTATGCTGGAATTTTAATGCTGTCTTTATCATCAATTGATACATAAATACCTCTTACCTGCAGATAAGCCAAATAATTATCAGCGCTGAGCAGATATTTTCTCATAGAGTCCTTATTGCCGATGACAGATATGTTAAAAGGTGCCGCTACTAATACGTCATTAATTCTTAAAAATACACCATTACAGTATATTTTTGTTCTGTCTATTATCCTTATTCCATTTATTTCTATAGCTTCTGCTCCGGAATTTTTAATGTCATTAATAACTTGAATCATATCCTGATCATGAATCAAGTTATATATATCGTTAGTTTCTAAATATTCTTCCATTGCATCCTTTAGCCTAATTTCAATGCCTGGGCCTGTAACCTCTGTAGTTCCCATTATCTTATTATTTAAATTCAGTTCCTTTTGAATATCATTTAAAATCTCACTTTTTGAAGTATCTTCATCATTGTATTTATCCAGCTTCAGTTTAGCTTTAGAATATTTATCAGACAAGCTCTCTATATCATTTTTAAGAGAATATCTTTCATCTATTGCTTCTCTGTATTGAGATGCATTTAGTATTTTTAAGTTTCTTTTATTACTTGTATCTATATTGGAGCTTACTAATGTACCTATAACAATACTGCCTATAAGTATAAAGTACTTGGCATCATTTTTTACCATTTAACCACTCCTTATACAGTATCACTATTTTTATCTTTACTGCTTTTATAGTTTTCCAGCAATTTTCTTCTTATATTTGCGAAGTTATCAAATATTCTTCCTCCAAATACTAAAACTGCTGCCAGATATATTGGAACTCCCAGCTTATCTCCTAAATAAGCGAGAGCTGCTGCAAGTATTGCATTTCCAAAAAATCCGGATATAAATATATCAGCCTGGAAGTTTTTATATAGATTACCTCTTATCGCTCCAAATACAGAATCTATGCATGCCAGAATAGCTATTGAAACATATGATGTGAATTGATCCGGAATATTAATTTTTAAAACAAGTCCTAATACTACCCCAAGCAAAAGTCCAAATATTATATACATATTATTTCACCTCATTAACTGATTTTGCATATTGGAAGCTGTATGATTTAAGGTATCTATTAATAGTTATATCATCTGAGGGCTCCACCTTCATTTCAAATACGCCGGTGAAATCATTAGCCTGCTGAAATATATCCAGAGATGACTGCAAGTCTTCTTTTTTACCGATAGCCTTTATTTCAACCTTTTTCATTGGAAGAACTCTTTCATCATTATTAACCATAATATAACTTCCTGAATTTCTAATTCCGGAATAGCCGGTTATCCTTATATCATTAACAGCTATTGCTTCTGCCCCTGCAAATCTTAATTCATTTAATATAACAATTATATCTCTGTCGTTAATTCTTCCTTCTTCTGAGGGAGTTCCCAGAAGTCCGGTTTTGGGAATCAGAGTTACTGTTACTCCTTGCCCTTTTACATCTGTCTGACCCGTTACTAATCTTGTATTATTAAGCTCTTCTAGTATCTGTGTAGTTTTTCCATTTTTTTCTGTAGAAGATTTTTCATATTGAGATATTTTTGTCTGCAGTTCAGTTACACTTTTCTCAAGAGCTTCCTTTTGGCTCTTAAGGCTCTCCAGCTCAACAGTTATATCTGAAGTAGCTGTAGTATCGTAATACTTACTTTTGTTTAATATATTTCTAAACTGACTTGTTAAAATAAAGCTTAATATTATACATACAACCATAACAGATACCCTGGCATTTAGTCTTTTCATATACTCCTCCTATTTTTCTATATAAAATACCGGAATTCCCTTAAAACTAACATCAATATAACCCTTCTCCAAAGACACACCGTCTTTAGACATAATACTTATGGCTTTATTAACTTTGTCTAAAAGATCCTCATCGCTGCCTAATCTTATTTCCATATTATTTATGTATAATTTAATATTAACCAGGCTGCTTAAATCTACAGATTTAAACTTATATTTATTATATTTAGAAGAAAAATCTAGTATACTAAACTTTTCTATAGCATATTTATATCTGCTGTCCTTAAACAATATAGAATTTTTTTCATAGGATACTTTGTTTTCTATGCCTTTTATCTTAAGTAATGCTGGAGCTTCGCTGCTTTTCTTAAGAAATACACCGGTTTCATCGAGTATATAAAAGCTGTTTTCCTTTTGAAAATATACAGCCTCATTTCTTTCAGTTACGGATATTTCAATGCTGCCTGGAAGCTTTCTTTTTAATTTCACAGTTTTTATATAAGGATTTGACAATATATTCTTTTTACTCTTATAAAAACTCACATAAAAAATATTATCTCCTATACTTATACCTGATAGATTAATTATATCATCTTTTGTCACTTTTACGTTATTTTTTACAAATATTTCTTTTATATCAAAGGTTTTAAGATTAAAAGCAAGTGCTATTGAGGTAATTATTAATAATAGTGAGAAGACAAAAAATCTTCTTCTAATTCTCTTCTTTCTTCTTTTTATAATAAGCTGATTATCTTTTCTATCATTCATAATATCCCCTATTAAAAACTTTTATTTATCTGCCTTGAAATATTAAGTAAAATCCCTGCAGCCATTAAATTAATAAGCAGTGACGAACCTCCATAACTTATAAATGGAAGAGGAACCCCGGTTACCGGGAAAGATCCTGATACAACTGCAATATTTATTATTGCCTGAACAGCAATAACTGATGTTATACCTGAAGCCAAAATAGTTCCATAAACATCCTTTGCTCTTATAGCTGTAACTATGCCTCTCCAAATAAATACTAAAAATAATAATATTATGACAGTACATCCAATAAGGCCAAGTTCCTCAGCAGTTACTGAGAATATAAAATCTGTATGTCTCTCCGGCAGGAAAAACCTTTTCTGTCTGGACTGGCCCAGCCCAACTCCCCATATGCCTCCGGTTCCTATAGCAAGAAGAGACTGACACAGCTGATAACCCTCTGTTTTAGCTGTAGCCCAGGGATTAATAAAATTCATAAGTCTTTTCATCCTGTAAGGTACAAATATAGCAGCGGCGGCACCGGCAGCTCCAAAAAATGGAACTAATATTCCCCAAAAATGGAACTGTTTTATACCTCCTATATATAACAGGATTAAGGTAATAATAATTATAACAGCAGCAATGCTCAGGTTTTTCTGGATTAAAACTATGCCTGCATATATTCCTGCTATCATAAGGTAAGGTACAACTCCGCTGAAAAATTTTTTTATCCTGTCTCCTTTATTTTCTATTCCTTTAGCCATGAAAAATACTACTACATATTTAACCAGCTCAGAAGGCTGAAAATTACCCAAAGGTCCAAGCCTTATCCACCTTTTTGCACCATTTACCTCAGGAAATGCAAAGGTGAGAAGCAGCAGTCCAAAGCTTAATACCATAAGAAGTCCGGTATATTTTTTTATTTTATGATAATCAAATCTAACCATGTATATCATGGCACATAAACTGATGAGCGCCCATAGACTCTGTCTTTTCAAATAATACATGCTGTCATTTATATTTGGGTCCAAAGCGCAGGTATATGAACTGGCACTAAAAACCATTATTACTCCAAAAGCCACCAGTATTATAATCACTGAAAATAAAACGAAGTCAAAGGATTTCATATTTGGCTTATTTTTATTCATACCTTCCTCCTATATAATTAAAAGGATAAAAATCCTATCAGGCAAAGAACTACTGTAATAATGGAAAACACAGAAACTATTTTCGTTTCATGCCATCCGCTTAGCTCAAAATGATGGTGGATAGGAGCCATCTTAAACACTCTTCTCCCTGTAAGCTTATAGGATGCAACCTGAATTACAACAGAAAGTACTTCAAGTACATATATTCCACCTACAATTATTACCAAAAATTCAGCTTTTAATATCATGGCAACAGCTGCTACTGCTCCCCCTAAAGCTAAAGAACCGGTATCTCCCATAAAAACCTGAGCCGGATAGGAATTATATCTTAAAAACCCCAGAAGCCCTCCGGTTACTATTGCTGAAAATATTGACAGAGTATAATGGGAATTTGTATAGCTTACTATTGTAAAGAATGTCATAACTAATATGGTTATAGTAGATGCCAGTCCATCTAGTCCATCAGTTAAGTTAACTGCATTTGTAACGCATAAATAATAAAATATTACAAAGGGTATATATAATTTTCCGAAATCAAGGCTTCTTCCCCAAAATGGGATTATTATGTTAGTTCCTATATTGGGATTTTTATATCCATAGTAAGTCAGAAAAACAGATGCTATAAGAAGAAGCAGCATTTTCTGATAAGCTCTAAGACCCAGATTCTTCTTATGATATATCTTAAGACCGTCATCTAAAAGCCCCACAAAGCCAAAGGCTAAAAATGAATAAAGGGCTATCATGCCTTCATCATTAAACTTAACTGCCATAATAAACATGGTAACTACTACTGAAAAAATAAATATAATTCCTCCAATAGTAGGAGTTCCCGTTTTTATTTTATGGCTTTTAGGTCCATCATCCCTTATATTCTGTCCAAACTTCAGCTTATGAAGAACAGGTATAATAACCGGACCTGCCAAAAGTGAAATAAATAGTGCAGCAAGTGCTGCATATATAAGTTTTCCGTTAATTATCGTATTCATAATAAATCCTTTCTTAATTTAGCTCCTCTATAATTGTTTCAAACTTCATTCCCCTGGAAGCTTTAATTAGTATTACATCATCCTGTCTTATATTATCTTTTAGAAATAAGGCTAAGTCCCTTTTATTACTAAAAGTATGGCAGCCATTTCCAAAGCCACTTAAATATTCATCTTTGAAGTCACCTGCGGCCAGCAGCATATCTGCTCCATTTTCTTTAGCATATCTTCCAACTTCTCTATGCATTTTAGCAGAACTTTCTCCCAGCTCCAGCATAGTTCCAAGAACTGCAATTTTTCTTCCTTTAAATGATTTTATTACATCTATTGCAGCCTTCATAGAATCAGGGCTGGCATTATAGCAGTCATTTACTATTTTATAATTTGTCTTATCAATTACCTCCAGCCTCATTTTAGTTTTATCTAAATTTTTAATTCCTTCTTTTATCTCAGCGTATGTAAGTCCCATTTTTCTGCCCAGAGCTATTGCCAGAATTGAATTGGTAACTGAATGCTCTCCCAGCGCTGCTATAAATACGCAGTCCATATAATTTCCATCTTCCCAGATGCCAAAGGATACCCCATTTTCTAAAAGCTTAATATCATTTGCATATATATTGTTGTATTTTTCTTTTCCAGCCTTAATTATACTGAATTTATCATCTTTAATATCTTTTAAAAGATCATTATCTCCATTAATAATCAGTGTATTTTCCTTATCAAAAAAGTCCGTTATCTCCAGTTTTGCCTTTAAAATATTTTCTCTTGTCTTTAAGTTCTGAAGATGCGATACTCCGATATTTGTTATTATCCCAATATCAGGTCTTGCTATATCAACAAGGCTGTGGATTTCCCCTAAATTACTCATGCCCATCTCAAGAACAGCTGCATCATAAGAATTATCTAATTTAAAAACGGTAAGAGGAAGACCTATATCATTATTAAAATTCCCCTCTGTTTTAAGAACCTTATACTTAGAGCTTAGCACTGCAGATGCTAAATCCTTTGTAGATGTTTTCCCGTTAGATCCGGTTATTCCAACAACTTTTATGTTAAGGCAGGCTCTATAGTATTTGGCTAAGTTTTTTAATGCTTCCTTAGTATCTTTTACAATAATAACTGAAGCAGAATCTTTTACTTTCTCAATATCCACGGTCATTTCATCTATTATAATAAGAGATGCTCCGTTTTCTGAAGCCATTGCCGCAAATTTACTGCCATTTACCTTTTCTCCCTTAAGCCCAAAAAATATACCCTCCCGGACTTTCTTTCTTGAATCGATAAAAACTTCACTAAAATTACTGCTTTTTCCTTCCTTTATCAGTTTTCCATCTATAGCTTTTAGTATATCTTCAATTGAAATCTTTTCCATTAGAATAGCTCCTTAATAATTTTGTCAACTACTTCTCTTTCGTCAAAATGGATCTTTCCTGTTTTAAGAATCTGGTAATCCTCATGACCTTTTCCTGCAATTACAATAACATCAGCAGGTTTTGCCATCTCTATTGATTTTTTTATAGCAGTTTTTCTGTCTTCCTCTACAATATAATTATCCTTAGTAATCCCTGATAATATATCATCAATAATGCTGAGTGGTTCCTCACTTCTTGGATTATCAGAGGTTATTATTGAAAAATCACTTAAATCTGTTCCTATTTTTCCCATAATAGGCCTTTTAGTTTTATCTCTGTCTCCCCCGCAGCCAAAAACAGAAATAAGTCTTCCTTTAGTAAATTCTCTGGCTGTTTTCAGTACATTTAAAAGGCTGTCCGGAGAGTGAGCATAGTCCAGTATTATATCAAAATCAATAGAGTATTTTGAAGATACCAGTTCACATCTTCCTGAAACTCCGGATAATCTATTGAAGCCTTCCTTGGTTTTACAAATAGGAATGCCTATCTTCAAACAGGCAAGAGCCACACCTAAAGAATTTTCTATATTATATTTACCGGGAATGTTTATAGTCATAGTTTCCTTTTGCCCCATGTAGTTTAATATATATTCGCTTTTTCTTGAAGTGATTTTTATATCCTCTGCATAAGCATCTGCTTTATCTTTTATGCTATAGGTATAATGCTCCCCAAGACATTTACTTATTATTCTGCTGCAGTACTCACTGTCCCCATTTATTATGGATATCCTGCTGTTTTCAAAAAGCTTAACCTTAGCATTAAAATAATTTTCAAAGGTCTTATGAAAATCCAGATGATCCTGGGTTAAATTCGTAAATATTGAAGCAATAAAATCTATACCATAAACCCGGCTTAAGGCTAGTGAGTGAGAGCTTACCTCCATAACCACATAGTCCACTTTTTCATCTGCCATCTTTCTAAAAAGCTGCATAAGCTCCTTTGCCTCAGGAGTTGTATTGGCAGATGGAATCCTGGTTTTCCCAATGTAATTTGCTATGGTTCCTATAAGTCCAACCTTAAAGCCGGAGTATTCCAGTATCTCTTTAAGCATATAGGTAGATGTGGTCTTTCCGTTAGTTCCGGTAACTCCAATTATTTTAAGTTTTCTCTCAGGGTTATCATAGAAATTCTGACAGGACTTAGCCAGGGCCTCCCTGACATTTGGTACCTTTATTACATTTGAGCCAAAAACCATATCTATATCTTCATCAATTACTATATATTTAGCTCCTTTTAATACTGCATCCTTTATATACCCTTCTCCCTTATCTTTGTATGGGAAAATAGAGAAAAATACATCTCCCTCAGTGACTTTTCTTGAATCATACTGCACAGAATTTATATGGTCTTCCAGACTGCCATTCTTTAGATTAAATTCTATTTCTGTTAAAATATCTTTCAGTTTTTTCATCTTAATCTCCTAAAACCTCTAAATTTAATTTAATAGCTGTTCCTTTATTTACTTCCTCACCTTCTGATATGCTCTGCTCAGTCACCATTCCACTGCCGGTAAAGTTTCCCTTAAGTCCAAGGTTACTAAGCACACCCTCTGCTTTCTCTTTAGTCATTCCTACAAAGTTTGGAACAACCACTACTTTATTATAGTTATCATTATTATCACTGTAAAGGAGTAATTTTGTTCCCTCTTTTACGTACATTCCCGGCGCAGGAACAATTTTTGTAATATATTTCCCGGTTCCCTCTATCTGGAAATCAAGATGATTTTCTCTTAATAATTTTTTTGCATTCTCAACTAATAATCCTCTTACCTCCGGAATCATAATATCTTTAAGAAGGCTGTTTTTTGTATCCTGCTGAGATGCATCTGAATTAATTGAGTAATAATTGAAAATATCATAAAAAATCTGTTTAGCAACAGGAGCTGCTATCTGACCTGCATAATAATTAGACGGATCAGGTTCATCTATGGAAATCATAACTGTAACCTTAGGATTATCGGCAGGAGCCATTCCTACAAAGGAAGCAATATACTTACCGGAAGCATAGGTTCCTTTTCCGCTTATTTTCTGAGCTGTTCCTGTCTTACCGGCAATATGATATCCATCAACAAAAGCTTTGGCCCCTCCTCCCTTTGATACAACCTGCTCTAAATATCCTCTTAAAGTTTTAGCAACCTCAGAATCTAATACCTTTCTCTTATTGTAATTATTGTATTCCAGCTTATAATTCTCATTATCATTATCATCATATCCTACTACTTTCTTCATAACATGAGGTGTAATTAATGTTCCTCCATTTGCTACAGCATTAAAGGCTGTTAAATACTGAATACAGGACACGGTATCTGTCTGTCCAAAAGAAATTGTGGCTAAATCGCTTTCAGTTATACTATTTGTGCTTTTTACGATTCCGCTGGCTTCTCCAGGCAGATCAACTCCGGTTTTTTTGCCTAGTCCAAAACTATAAATATATTTATTCAGCCTCTCTCTTCCAAGAGCTGCTCCAACCTTCATAAAGCCTACATTGCAGGAATTTTTAAGAATATCTAGGAAACTCTGCTGACCATGCCCTGAAGTCTTCCAGCACCTTATAGTCCTTCCCCCTACTTTTAAGCTTCCGGTGCAGTTAAAGGTAGAATTTTCATTTACAACTTTTTCAGACATAGCAGCTGATGCTGTTATTACCTTAAATATTGACCCAGGCTCAAATGTATCTGATACCGCTCTGTTTCTCCAGGTGGCCTGAAGCTCATCGTAGCTGGCTCCATCTTTCCATGGATTATTTAAATCATATCCCGGTGTATTTGCCATGGCAAGAATCTCTCCGGTATTTGGATCCATTACAATTATGGAAACTGCTTTTGCCTTATTTACCTTCATGGCGTCAAGGGCTGCTTTTTCTGCAAAATGCTGAATCATGTCATCAATAGTTAAAACTACATCCTTACCATTTTCAGGCTTGGTATATTTTGAAATAGTATATGGCAGGTACTGACTTTTTTGATCAGTCTCAGATATAAGTTCTCCTGCCTTTCCTTTTAAATAACTGTCATACTTAAGCTCAACTCCTGTTAAACCAATTCCGTCAGAATTTGTATGCCCTATTACCTGGCTTAAGAAATTTCCATTCGGGTAATATCTTTTAGTATCCTCTGAAATATTTACTCCAAGAAGATTTAAAGCCCTTACCTTATCTGCATTTTCCTTTTCAATTCTTCTTGCAAGAATAGCAGTTGCAAGAGGAAGCCCGGATTTAAGCTTCTTATTAAGTACAGTATTTACGTCCTTAACATCCATATCAAGAGCCTTAGATAACTTTTCTGCTACCTGATCCTGGGTTAGCTTCTTATTGCTCATGGTTGTTCTAAGTGTATTCATGTCCAGGTCTACTCTGTATACATTAGCAGACAATGCCAGTTCATTTCCATTTCTATCTAATATTTTCCCTCTTTTAGCATCTATTTTTACCTGGGATGTCCACTGCTCGTTTGCTATGCTCTTATATCTTTCAGACTGAAACACCATCAAATATGTTAATCTGCAAGCTAATAAAAAAAATAAAACAAAAAGAATGCACAAAACCATGAACATTCTCCGTTTTATTGTTGCCCTGTCTATATAAGTTTTTTTAGCCATTTGTACCTCCAAAAGCTAAAATAATAATTTCATTATTTTATCAATAAATCCGCTTTCTGTTTTGCTTTCTGATAAAACTATCTTACTTATTTTAAAATTATTTTTTGTCAGATCAGAATAGATTATCTGATTTGAATCCATCCTTACCATGTTCAGCTTTTTTGTGGAAACATCCTCTAAAGTTGATAAATTTGATAAGGTGGCTAGTTTAATATTTAAGCTGTCATTCTCTGCTATAGTCTCTTTAATATTATAATCCAGACTGTTTATATTTCCCTGCATATTATATACAATACCATATCTCCATATTATGGTTACTCCTATCAAAAAAGCGACAACAATGTTTCTTACAACTGTCATCTTAACCTTAAGGTTTTTTTCTCTTATTTTCTGATGCTGCTGCTTTTTATTATTGTTAAATTTTTGCTTATAATCATCAAATTCTGGCTTTAATACTGTATTTCCGTTAACATATGATTCTGGATTATTCACTATTATCACTTTATTCACCTTCGCTTATTTTTATACTAAATTTTTTCGCATATCCTTAGTTTAGAGGATTTGCTTCTTTTATTTTCAGCAGTTTCTTCTTCTGTAGGAATAATTGGCTTTTTAGTTATTATATTTATTTCCGGCTTTTTCCCGCATATGCATATTGGAAATTTCTTTGGGCAAGTACATGGGTCCTGAAGACTTTTAAATTTATTTTTAACTTCTCTGTCCTCTAAGGAGTGAAAAGTTATTATACATAATCTTCCGCCTTTTTTTAAATTGTCAACGCTGCCCTGAATAGATTTTTCTAAGATTCTAAGTTCTCCGTTAACCTCTATTCTTATAGCCTGAAAAGTTCTTTTTGCCGGGTGGCTTCCCTCATATCTGAATTTTTTAGGAATAGATCTGACTATTATATCAACCAGCTCCAGCGTTCCTTTAATATCTCTCTCTTTTCTTATTTCTGTAATATTTTTAGCAATATTTTTAGCAAATCTTTCCTCTCCATAATCCCTTATAATCTTATATAAAGACTCTTCATCATAGTAATTTATTACCTGAAAGGCAGAGAGCGGATTATCTTTGTCCATTCTCATATCAAGAGGAGCATCCTGCATATAGCTAAACCCTCTCTCTTTATTATCAAGTTGGTAGGAGGATACCCCTAAATCCATAAGAATTCCATCTGCTTTTTCAATATTTAAATTTCTTAAAATAGAGTCTATATTCGAAAAATTATTATGAACTAATGTGTAATTTTTATAATTGGACAATCTTTTTTCTGCTGCCTGCAGCGCTTCAGTATCCTGGTCTATGCCTATAAGTCTTCCATTTTGTCCAAGCCTTTTTATTATCTCAGCAGAATGGCCTGCCCCTCCTAAGGTACAGTCTACATATATACCATCCTCTTTTATATTAAGTCCTTCAATTACTTCATTTAGTAAAACCGGTTTATGAGAAAATTCCATATTTATCTCCTAAATTCATATTAAGAGTTCATTCATTTTTTCTGCTATCTGATCAAAGTCCATATTTGAGTTATTATACTCTTCCCATTTCCCCCTGCTCCAGATTTCAATTCTGTTTGAAACTCCTATACTTACTATTTCCTTATTTATGCCTGCATATTCAATTAAATTTTGAGGAAGCAATGCCCTTCCCTGTTTGTCTATTTCTATTTCGTTTGCACCAGAGAAGAAAAATCTGACAAATGCTCTGGCATCTTTGCTGGTAAGAGGAAGTTTTTTCAGCTTATCCTCAAGTATTTTCCATTCTTCTATGGTATAAATGTAAAGGCAGCCATCCAGTCCCTTAGTTAATACAAAGCTGTCCTTAAGCTCTTCTCTAAACTTGGCAGGTATTTTTATTCTATTTTTATCATCTAAGCCGTGATTATACTCACCAATAAACATACTTTCACCTCAAGAAAAATCCACTTTGGTCCACTTCATACCACTTTAATACTTATATTCGATAAATATTAGTAAATTCCTTCTTTTTTTTTAAATTTTTAATAATTATTTTATTTGATAATAAAAATAATTATAATTCATATAGATTTATCTGCTTCAAGTGTCTGCATAAAAAAACTGAGGTATGAGCCTCAGTTTTATCTATATATTCCATCTTCGAACATTTTCTTTATTATGCTTATATCCTTTGTTACAGATAAGGCCAGCATTAGTTTTATCCTTGCTTTCTGGCCAGGCAGATTATCCGCAAAAATCACTCCCATTTTTCTAAGCTCCTTGCCGCCTCCGTGATATCCATATGTATCTAATACTCTTCCTTCATAGCATCTGCTTACCAAAACCACCGGTATATTTTTTTCTATTGCATTTTTTATCCCGGGAACTACATTTGGAGGAACATTTCCTCTACCCATTCCTTCAATAACTATACCGGATGCTCCTGATGCTAATGAATAATCTATAAGGGATGAATCCATTCCGGACACACATTTAAAAAGCACTACCTTGTCATCAATAGTATCAGTTAATATCTGCTCTTTTTTTATATTATCTCTGTAAAATATTACCTGATTATTATCAACAATTCCAATTGGTCCAAAGCTTGGGCTTCTAAAAGCATTTAAACTCATTGAGTTTGCCTTTGTTACTTCATGAGCACAATTAATTTCATCATTTAGGCAAACCAGCACTCCCCTGTTTCTGGCTCCTTTTGAAATAGCAGTACATATTGCTGCTGAAAGATTAGCAGGTCCATCATAGCCAAGTTCTGATGCGCTTCTCATGGAACCTGTGATAACCAAAGGTTTACTTGATCTTATTGTTAAATCAAGTAAAAAAGCAGTTTCTTCAAGAGAATCAGTACCATGAGTTACTACCACTCCATCTATATCATCTCTTTGAAGTATATTTTTAATATAAAGTGATAATTCTATCATGTCCTTTGGTGACATTTGTGGACTAGGCAGATTTGAAAATGTATATGATTCAATTTTTGCAAATCTTTCTATTCCAGTTACCATAGACAGTATTTCTTCTGATGATAAAGATGGAACAGCCGCCTTTAATCTCTCATCCACCTTCATTGAAATGGTACC
>JBAXYJ010000002.1:0-47341 GCA_041670885.1 Clostridiaceae bacterium | reverse complement strand
TTAAATAATTTAAGCTGGGCTTATAATAATCTGAAGCAGTATGACAAGGCTTTGGATTATTCAAATAAAGCTTTAGCCATAAATAAAAATGATGCAATAACTATGGTAAATAAAGGAAATGCAGAGTCAGGTTTAAATAAATTAGATGAAGCAATAGAATCCTATAATAAAGCGCTTAAGTTAGATAATAAATCCAGTTTAGCTTATTATGGACTTGGCTTGTCTTATTATGATAAAGAGGATTATTCAAAATCTCTGGAAAATCTTAATAAGTATGTGGAAATAAAGGGAGAGGATTACGAAGCACTGTACTATATTGGTGACTGCTATTATTATATGGATAAATATCAGGATTCTCTTAAGTACTATGACAAGGCGTTAAAGCTGAATGATAAGGAAGCCTTCCTCCACAGCTTTAAGGCAGATTCACTTTATTTTTTAGGAAAATATGATGAAGCAATAGCGTCTTATGAGAATGCAATTAAGCTGGACAAGGATTATGCGGATGGCTACTATGGTGAAGCTTTAACCTATGCAAAGAAAAATGATAAAGCAAATGCAATAGATTCTCTTAAAAAAGCTGCAAAATTTAATGAAAATTATATTGGCTATGCTTATAATGATGATGCTTTTAAGGATATAAAAAAATCAGAGGAATTTAAAAGCTTAATAAAATAAAAACAGGTTAACACCTGTTTTTTTTATTGAGATTGCATAATTACCTTAGGCTGGTCCATCTTGAAAATAACGAATGTTCAACGTTTTTTAAAGATGGAATATAATCATAAATTATGCAATCTCTATTATGCTTTAAGTTCAATCTCCTAATTTTTTCTTGACATAAAAATACTATTAATATATACTTTGATTATCCAATAATTTGATTATCAAAGTATTAAATCACGAGGTGATTTTATGAAAGAAGCCAGCGGCATTATAAATGAAGTTTTAGTAGACCTGTTTAACGATATATTAAATATTGAACATAAAGCACTATCTGCTACAAAGTTTAAGGACCTTTCCTTAGCGGAGGTTCATACCATAGAGGCAGTTTCCTATGAGGAAAGGAATATGAGCGAGGTTGCCAGAAATCTTAAAATAACAACAGGCACACTTACCATTGCAATAAACAATCTGGTCAATAAAGGATATGTAAAAAGAAAAAGAAAAGAGGATGACAGAAGAGTAGTCCTTGTGTCACTTACCCAAAGCGGAAAGGTAGTATTCAGAATTCATAAAAAATTCCATGATGATATGGTAAAGGCAACACTGGAAGGATTGAATGCAGATGAGCAGGAAGTTTTAATTAATTCCCTGTCTAAATTAAATAAATTTTTCAGAGAAAAGTATAAGGACTAAGGAGAAAATTATATATTAGGTTGATTTTATCTTAAAACAATGAATAATTAATACTTTTTAAGTGAAAAATAAATTATTGAATAATGTAGTTTTGTAAGGAATTGAGGTGTAAGTTTGAAAAAAGCAAAAATATCAGGAGTAGGATGCTATTATCCTGATAATATAGTTACTAATGACGATTTGGCAAAAATTGTTGATACATCAGACGAATGGATACATAAGAGAACAGGAATCAGAAAAAGAAGGCTCTCAACAGGAGAGAATACTTCAGATTTAGCAGTAATGGCAGCTAAGAATGCAATAAAAAATGCTGGTTTAATACCGGAGGATATAGATTTGATAGTACTTGCAACTACATCTCCGGACTTTCTTACTCCATCTACAGCAGCTATTGTTCAAGGCAGGATTGGAGCTAAAAATGCAGCCTGCTTTGACATCTTAGCAGCCTGCTCAGGATTTATATATGGATTAAAAATAGTGAAAAGCTTTATAGAAAGCGGTGCTTATAAAAAAGTTCTAATTATAGGCGCTGAGGTTCTATCAAAAATTCTTGACTGGAATGATAGAAATACCTGTGTCCTGTTTGGAGACGGAGCAGGAGCTGCAGTGTTTGAAGCAGCAGAGGAAAGCGGAATAGAAACAGTAAATATAGGAACCTATGGTGACAAGGCGGATTTATTAATCTGCAAATCCCATCCACTTAATAATCCATATTATAAAGAGGATATGGATACATTTGGAAAGATATCCATGGATGGAAGAGAAGTATATAAGTTCGCTACTAATATAATCCCCGAGCAGGTAAATTTAATACTTAAGGAAAATAATTTAAAAATAGAAGATATAAAATATATAATTCCACATCAGGCGAATTTAAGGATAATAGAAACCGCTGCAAAAAAGCTTAATGTCAGCATGGATAAGTTCTATGTTAATCTTAATGAATATGGAAACACATCAGCTGCCTGCATACCAATTTGTATGGATGAAATGAATAGGCACGGTCTTTTAAATAACGGAGACAAAATAATAACAGTTGCTTTTGGGGGAGGCTTAACTTTTGGCGCTGCCCTTATAATATGGAGTAAATAGGAGGATTATTATGATTTTAGAAAAAGTAAAGGGAATAATTTCAGAACAATTAAACATCAGTCCAGAGGAAATAAACATGGATACTGCCTTTGAAGATTTAGGTGCAGATTCACTTGATTTATTTCAGGTAGTAAGTGAAATTGAAGATCAGTGGAACATCAGAATTGATGAAGTAGAAAAGATTAAAACAGTATCAGACGTAGTAAATTTCATAGAAAATAATAAACAGTAATAGATCAGATATTTTAGGAAATTGCATAATTAATTTTGGCTGAAAAGTTTAATTTATAATTATGCAATTTTCTCTTTTAATATCTGGCATTATATGCAGGAGGAAAACCATGAAATCTCGTATTTCACAAATTTTAAATATTAAATATCCTATTATCCAGGGAGGAATGGCAAATATTGCAGATGCCTCACTTGCCCAGGCAGTATCAAATGCCGGAGGTCTTGGACTTATTGCAGGAGGAAACGCCCCAAAAGAATACATAAGAGAAGAAATAAGAAAGGCTAAACAAATGACAGATAAGCCTTTTGGTGTAAATATAATGCTGCTCAGTCCAAATGCTGATGATCTGGCAGAGCTGATCATTGAAGAGGGAGTAAAGGTAGTTACAACTGGTGCCGGAAACCCTGGTAAGTATATGGCTAAATGGAAAGAAAATGGGATAAAAGTTATCCCTGTTGTAGCATCTGTTGCTCTGGCTAAAAGAATGGAAAAAGCAGGAGCAGATGCAGTAGTTGTTGAAGGCTGTGAGGCAGGGGGACATATTGGAGAGATGACTACAATGACTCTTGTTCCTCAGGTTGCAGATAATGTATCTATTCCGGTAATTGCAGCAGGCGGCGTAGGAGATGGACGAGGGATTGCAGCAGCATTTATGTTGGGAGCATCAGGAGTTCAGGTAGGAACAAGATTTTTAGTTGCTGATGAATGCACAATTCATGAAAATTATAAGAATAAAGTTTTAAATGCAAAGGATATTGATTCAGTAGTTACTGGAAGAAGCACCGGACATCCTGTAAGGTGTCTTAGAAATAAGCTGACAAGAGAATATAAGAGGCTTGATAAAGAAAATATATCCCTGGAGGAATATGAAAAGCTGGGGATAGGAGCATTAAGACGAGCTGCAAGAGAAGGCGATGTGGATATGGGTACAGTTATGGCAGGCCAGATAGCAGGTCTTATATCTAAAAGGCAGAGTGCTGGGGAAATAATAGAGGAAATGTTCCAGCAGGCTGACAAACTGCTTAATGGAT
This sequence comes from Clostridiaceae bacterium, assembly GCA_041670885.1. Lineage (GTDB taxonomy): Bacteria > Bacillota > Clostridia > Clostridiales > Clostridiaceae > JAJBWD01. The sequence goes on along the minus strand of JBAXYJ010000002.1, from coordinate 43,627 downwards.
CTTCGTTATAGGAGGAATATTTTGAGCAAAATATCATTTTTATTTCCCGGTCAGGGAGCACAATATGTGGGAATGGGCAGGGAAATATATGAAAATTATCAAATTGCAAGAGAAGTATTTGAAGAGGCGTCTAGAGCATTAGGCTATTCTATTTCTGATCTTTGTTTTAATTCTGATGAAGAAACCCTTTCAAAAACTGAGAATACTCAGGTTGCCATGCTGACTGTAAGCACCGCAATTCTTAAGGTTATAGAAAGCTATGGGATTAAACCCTACGCTGCTGCTGGACTGTCACTGGGAGAATATGGTGCAATAGTAACCGCAGGATGCATTCCCTTTAAGGAAGCAGTAAAGCTTATAAAAAAAAGAGGAAGGTATATGCAGCAGGCAGTTCCTGAAGGAGTTGGCTCTATGGCAGCCTTACTTGGACTTCCTGAAGAAGAATTAGAAGAAGTTCTGAAAAAGGGAAGAAAATTTGGAATAGTTGAGGGTTCTAATTTCAACTGCAAAGGGCAGATTGTCATAGGCGGAGAAATAAAAGCCTTAAATGAGGCAGCAGAGGCGGCTAAAGAAAAAGGAGCTAAGGCAGTTTTATTAAAAGTATCAGCTCCCTTTCATACCAGCATGCTAAAGGAAGCCTCAGATAAGTTTTATGAAGAGCTGAAAAATACAGAAATTAAAAAGCCTGAGATAAAACTTTGTATTAACCTGACCGGAGAATACTTAAAAGAAGACCAGGACATTAAGAAGGTTTTACGAGACGGAATAAAAAGTCCGGTATATTTTATGAAGGAAATAGAAACCATGACAGCAGATGGAGTAGATACCTTTATTGAATTAGGGCCTTCAAAGATACTGTCATCCTTTGTAAAGAAAACAAACAGGCAGGTAATGGTTTTAAATGTAGAAGATGCAGCATCTCTTAATAATACATTAGAAAAGCTAAAAGGAGGTAACAGCAGTTGTTAAGTGGAAAAACAGCCATAATAACCGGAGGTTCCAGAGGAATCGGAAGAGAAATAGCCTTAAAACTGGCAGGCCTTGGAGCTTCTATAGTTATAAACTATACATCCAGCGAAGAGAAAGCTTTAAAAGTTAAAGAAGAAATAGAAGCTTTAGGCAGCAAAGCTTACATATACAAAGCTGATGTTTCTGACTTTAAAGAGTCTTTAGATTTAGTTGAAAAAACTATAGAAATATTTGGACAGATTGATATATTGGTAAATAATGCAGGCATAACAAGAGATACCCTTATCCTTAGAATGAGGGAAGAGGATTTTGATGATGTAATAAATGTAAATCTTAAGGGAGCATTTAATATGATTAAACATGCTTCTTCCAAGATGCTGAAGAAAAGATATGGGAAAATAATAAGCATATCCTCAGTTGTAGGCATATACGGAAATATAGGCCAGGCAAATTATGCAGCATCAAAGGCAGGAATAATAGGACTTACTAAATCTGCAGCAAAGGAGCTGGCATCCCGTGGAATAAACGTAAATGCAGTAGCACCGGGCTTTATCGAAACAGATATGACAAATGCATTAAATGAAAAAACTAAAGAGGCAATGCTTAATATGATACCCCTTAAAAAGTATGGCAAGGCTTCCGATGTAGCAAACTTAGTAGCATTTTTATCATCAGATGATTCAAGTTATATAACAGGTCAAGTAATAAGTATAGACGGCGGATTAGCTTTTTAGGAAGGTGAAATAATGAAAAGAAGAGTTGTAGTTACTGGAATGGGAGCAATAACTCCTGTTGGAAATAATGTTGAAGACTTCTGGGCTTCGCTTAAAGAAGGAAAAAACGGAATAGATTTTATAAAATCCTTTGATACAAAAAATTTCAAAGCAAAACTGGCAGCAGAGGTAAAGGACTTTAAACCTGAGGATTACCTGGATAGAAAAGAAGCAAAAAGGATGGATAGGTTTTGTCAGTTTGCAATAGCAGCTTCAAAGCAGGCAATAAAAGATTCAAATATAGATTTGGAAAGTATAGATAAAAATAGATTTGGAGTAATGATAGGCTCAGGCATAGGCGGTCTTAAGACCATGGAAGATCAGATAGCAGTACTCACTACAAAAGGACCTAACAGGGTATCACCTCTTTTTATCCCTATGATGATATCAAATATGGCATCAGGAAATACTGCCATATTATTTGGAGCAAAAGGAACAGCAGAATGCGTTGCAACTGCCTGTGCTACAGGAACTAACGCTGTAGGTAACGCTTTTAGGCTTATAAGGGACGGCTATGAGGACTATATGTTAACAGGGGGAGCTGAGGCTTCCATAACACCGGTTGCTCTTGCCGGATTTTCAAACTTAACAGCTTTATGTACATCAGATGATAAGGAGAGAGCTTCAATCCCCTTTGATAAGGAAAGAAGCGGATTTGTTATGGGAGAAGGTTCAGGAGTATTATTTATAGAATCCTTAGAAAGCGCTGTTTCAAGAAAAGCTAAAATATATGGAGAGATAGTGGGCTACGGTTCAACCTGTGATGCTTATCATATGACAGCACCGGCTGAAGGCGGAGAGGGAGCAGTAAGAGCAATAGAAAGAGCCTTAAATGACGGTAGTCTAAAAAAAGAAGAGGTATCTTATATAAATGCTCATGGAACCAGTACTCATTACAATGACAGAAATGAGACAGCAGCCATAAAAACAGTATTTGGAGATTTAGCATATAAGATTCCGGTATCATCCACAAAATCAATGACCGGACATCTCCTTGGAGCTACAGGAGCCATCGAGGCTATTGTCTGCATAAAAGCATTACAGGATGGATTTATCCCACCTACTATAGGCTATAAGGTATCTGACGAAGAATGCGATTTAGATTATGTACCAAATAAGGGAAGAGAAAAAGAACTTAAATATGCTATATCTACTTCTCTGGGATTTGGCGGACATAATGCAGTTCTTGCTTTTAAAAAGTGGGAATAGGAGGATATTATGGATTATAAAGATATAGAAAAGCTGATTGATAAATTAGATAAATCAAGCCTTTCTCATTTTGAGTATGAAAAAGATAATTTTAAGCTGATAATTAAAAAAGAAACAGCTGTCCAATATGCAGAGATGCCTCAGCCTAAGAAAGCATTAACTGAGGCAGCGCCTGCAGTAATTCACACTAAGGAAGCAGAGATTTTGGAGGATAAGAATATAATCCTTGTAAAATCCCCCATAGTTGGAACCTTATATACTTCATCTTCACCGGATGCTCCAGCTTTTGTAACTGCAGGATCAAAGGTGAAAAAGGGAGATACACTCTGCATTATAGAAGCCATGAAGCTGATGAATGAAATTGAAGCAGAAGCTGATGGAGAAGTACTGGAGGTTCTCTGTGAAAATGAGAGCATGGTAGAATTTGGAGAAGTAATATTCAAAATTAAAAAAGAGAAGTAGGTGAAATTATGCTTGAAATAAAAGATATAGAAAAAATTCTGCCTCATAGATATCCTTTCCTGCTTATAGACAGAGTATTAGAGGTAGAACCATTAAAAAGAGCAGTTGGAATAAAAAATGTAACCTTTAATGAATACTTTTTTCAGGGACATTTCCCAAATGAACCTGTTATGCCGGGAGTTCTGATAATCGAAGCATTAGCTCAGCTGGGAGCTGTTGCTATGCTTTCTCATGAGTCCTTTCAGGGGAAAACAGCATATTTCGGCGGAATAAAAAGTGCCAGATTCAGAAAAAAGGTGATTCCAGGAGATACACTTAAGTTAGAAGTAGAAATAATAAAAATTAAGGGACCTGCAGGAATTGGAAAGGCTGCAGCTTATGTTGACGGGAAACTTGCCTGTCAGGCAGAGCTTTTATTTGCCATAGGAGGTAACTAAATGTTCAAAAAGATACTTATAGCAAACAGAGGAGAGATAGCAGTTAGGATAATAAGAGCTGCCCGGGAGCTTGGTATAGAAACAGTTGCAGTATATTCCGAAGCGGACAGGGACGCTCTTCATACAAGCTTAGCAGATGAAGCTGTCTGCGTTGGGGGTCCCAGATCAAAGGACTCTTATCTTAACGTAGAAAACATAATAAGTGCTACAGTTTTAACCGGAGCTGAGGCTATCCATCCAGGGTTTGGGTTTCTTTCTGAAAACAGTAAGTTTGCTAAAATGTGCAGGGACTGTAACATAATATTTATAGGACCCAGCCCTGAAATAATTGATAAAATGGGCAACAAGGCTCAGGCTAAGGACATTATGAAAAAAGCCGGAGTTCCAATTATTATAGGATCAGACGGAATAATAGATACAGTGGAAGAAGGACTCGAAATAGCAGAAAAGATGGGATACCCGGTTCTTATAAAAGCATCTGCCGGCGGCGGCGGTAAAGGTATGAGACTATGCTATTCAAAGGAAGAGTTCGTAAAAGGATACACCATGGCTAAGGGGGAAGCCCTTGCTTCCTTCGGTGATGATGATGTATATGTAGAAAAGTTTATCGAAGAACCAAAGCATATAGAGTTCCAGATTCTTGGAGATAAGTTTGGTAATGTAATTCATCTTGGAGAGAGAGACTGCTCTGTTCAAAGGCGAAATCAAAAGGTAATTGAAGAAGCTCCATCTCCTGTAATGAAGGATGAAGTAAGGTGGAAAATGGGTGCTGCAGCAATAAAAGCGGCAAAGGCAGTTAATTATGAAAATGCAGGAACAATTGAGTTTCTATTAGATAAAAACTACAATTTTTACTTCATGGAAATGAACACAAGAATCCAGGTAGAACATGGAATAACAGAAACTGTAACAGGAATTGATCTGGTAAAAGAGCAGATAAAAATAGCAGCAGGTGAAAGATTAAATATTACCCAGGAAATGATAAAAATCAATGGAGCTGCCATAGAGTGCAGGATTAATGCAGAAAATACATCCCTTGATTTCAGACCATCTCCAGGAAAGATAACTAAACTAATATCACCCGGGGGACCTGGTATAAGACTTGATTCTGCAGTTTATGAGGGCTACAGTATATCACCTCTTTATGATTCCATGATTGGAAAGCTGATAGCCTACGGAAGAGACAGAGAGGAAGCAATAGCCAGAATGAAAAGAGCTCTTGGAGAATACTTAATTCAGGGTATTGATACTAATATAGAATATCAGCTTTCTATACTGGAAAATCCGGTATTTATATCTGGAAATTATAATACATCATTTGTTAAGAATGAACTTTCTAATAATATTTAGGTGGTGAGCCTATGAAATTTAATGGACTGTTTAAAAAAAATAAATATATAACCCTTAAAGAAGAAAATACAATAAAGGGAACTAAAACCATTCCCAATATTCCTGATGGAATGTGGGTTAAGTGCCCAAAATGCACATGTACCATATATAAAGAGGATTTGGAAAAAAACTTAAGTGTCTGCAAAAAATGCGGCCATCATTTCAGGATAGGTGCTAAAGAAAGAGTAATTGAAATTGCAGATGAAGGAAGTTTTATTGAGATAAATGGAAACATTAAAAGTAAAAACCCTTTAAATTATCCTGGCTATGAAGATAAGATAAGTTCACTTATAGAAAAGACAGGGATAAATGAGGCTGTAGTTACCGGGATATGTGAGATAAACGGAAATCCGGCAGTTTTAGCTGTTATGGACAGTAATTTCATTATGGGAAGTATGGGAAGCGTGGTAGGAGAAAAAGTTACAAGAGCCATTGAGACTGCCATAGATAAAAAGCTTCCTATAATAATATTTACAGCATCCGGTGGAGCCAGAATGCAGGAAGGCATGCTGTCACTTCTTCAGATGGCAAAAACCACATCTGCCCTTAACAGGCTTAATCAGGCAGGAAATTTATACATATCAGTAATAACAGACCCAACTACGGGAGGAGTTTCCGCTTCTTTTGCCCAGGTAGCAGATATTGTATTATCTGAACCTGATGCAATAATAGGCTTTGCTGGAAGAAGAGTAATAGAGCAGACCATAAAGCAAAAGCTGCCGAATGAATTCCAGAAGGCTGAGTTTGCCTTGGAAAAGGGATTTATAGATATTATAGTTCCCAGAGGCTCTATGAAGGAAACTCTATCTTCTATCCTTCGCCTTCATAAATTTCAGGAGGTGAAATAATGTCCTATATTGAGTTTGAAAAAAGCAAAAAAGAACTGGTTAATAAAATAGAAGATTTAAAAAAGTTATCAGAAACAGAAAAAATAAATTTAGATGATGAAATAAATCTTTTAGAAGCAAAAGTTAAAAAAATGGAGCTGGAGTTTTACAGCAAATTAACTCCCTGGGATAAGCTGACTATTGCAAGGCTTGTGGAAAGACCTACTGCCCTTCATTATATAAACAGTATCTTTGATGATTTCGTTGAGCTTCATGGAGACAGATATTTTGGAGATGACAAGGCATTAGTAGGTGGAATTGCTTCGTTTAATGGAATTCCTGTAACAGTTATAGGACAGCAAAAGGGAATGAATACAAAGGATAACATTAAGAGAAACTTTGGCATGGTAAATCCTGAAGGCTACAGGAAGTCACTTCGGCTTATGAAGCAGGCTGAAAAGTTTAAAAGACCTATTATATGTTTTATTGATACTCCCGGAGCTTTTTGCGGCATAGGAGCAGAAGAGCGGGGTCAGGGAGAAGCTATAGGAAGAAATCTTTTAGAGATGGCAGGAATTAAAACTCCCATTATTTCCATAATAATTGGAGAAGGAGGAAGCGGCGGAGCTTTAGCCTTAGCAGCTTCTGAAAGAGTATATATGCTGGAGCACTCCATTTATTCACTGCTTTCACCGGAAGGATTTGCTTCAATCTTATGGAAGGACAGCTCCAGGGCAAAAGAGGCAGCAGGCATAATGAGGATAACAGCCCAGGACCTGTTGCAGCTTAAAATCATCGATGGTATAATAAAAGAGCCATTGGGTGGAGCTCATAGAGATATATACAAAACAGCTGCTGAAATAAAAATGGTAATAGAAAAAGAGCTTAAGTATTTAACTAAATTAAGCAGCTTTGATATAATTAATTTAAGATATGAAAAGATAAGAAAAATAGGTGAGTATGAAGATGGCTAAGTCATCTTCATTTTTTGGTGGGAGATACATATGATAATTTTATTGAAAAACCTTACTAACAATTTTATATTTATTCTTGTTATGGCATTTATTATTTCAAACCTGAGTCTTTTTAAAAATATATTTCGAAAAGATGAGTATAGAAAAAGGGACATAATAATTTTAACTATTATATTTGGAGGTTTTGGAATTGTAGGGACCTATGCAGGTACAGAAGTAAACGGTGCCATTGCCAACACCAGGATTGTTGGAGTTATGGCAGGAGGTATTCTGTTTGGACCAATTGTTGGGATATTTGCAGGCATTATTGCAGGCTTTCATCGTTTATTTATAGATTTTGGAGGAATAACATCTGTCCCCTGTACAATTACAACTATAACAGCTGGATTTGTATCTGCTTATATATATAAAAGAGCTGGAGAAGACAATAAAAAATTCTATGGCTTAATAGGGGGTATATTAGTAGAAAGTTTGGAAATGATTCTTATTCTTATATTATCAAAACCTTACAGCAGCGCTTTATCAATAGTAAAGAGTATTTATTTGCCAATGAGCCTGACAAATGGTATAGGAATATTTTTATTAATAGTCCTTATTCAGAATTATTTCAAAGAGAAGGATAGGATTGCTGCTGAGCAGGCAAAACTTGCTTTAGAAATTGCAAGTAAAACCCTTCCATACTTCAGAGATATTACTGCGGATTCCAATGATAAGATATGCCAAATTATCAAAGACTCAACAGGAGCTGCTGCAGTTTCCATAACTGATAAGAATACCATAGTCTCACATGTAGGATTAGGGTCAGACCATCATATAAAAGGCAATAGCTTAATGAATGAAGGTACAAAAAAGGCAATTAGGGAAGGAATTGTAATTGCTTTAAATAGTCCTGAAGAAATTGGCTGCTCAGAGCCTTTATGCCCTCTCAAATCTGCTATAATAGCTCCTTTAAAAGATGGAGATGAGGTAATAGGAGCATTAAAAATATTTTATGCAAAGAAAAATGCTGTTACCTACAGAACTACAAATCTGGTAATAGGATTATCTCAGCTTATTTCTACCCAGTACGAAATAAGCAAGGTGAATAAGCTTAAGGATATGGCATCCAAGGCAGAATTAAAAGCGCTGCAGGCTCAAATCAATCCTCATTTTCTTTTTAATGCATTTAATACAATCATATCTTTCTTAAGGTATGATCCAAATAAAGCAAGAAGTCTTATTATAAATTTAACCTCATATTTAAGGTATAATCTGGATTACAGCAATTCCTATGTGGAGCTGAGCAGAGAATTAGATCAGGTTAAAACATATCTGGAAGTTGAAAAAGCAAGATTTGGAGATAACCTGAATGTAATTTTTAATATTGCAGAGAATATAGACATAAAAGTTCCATCACTTATTATTCAGCCAATTGTTGAAAACGCTATAAGACATGGCATAAAAGGTGCAGGAACTATAATCGTAAGTGCTTATCCTATAGAAAATGGTAAAATATATATTTCGATTGAAGATGATGGAATAGGAATAAATGAAGATATAATAGAAAAAGTATATAAGGGTATTATGATGGAAAGCAAGATAGGAATGACAAATGTTAACAATAGACTTAAAAATTTATACGGCAAAGGTCTTAATATAGAAAGATTAAAAAAAGGAACAAAAATAAGCTTTACGGTTCATACTATAAGGGAGTGATAATGTGAATTGCATCATTGTTGAAGATGAGTATCCTGCAAGAAAAGAACTTGCCTACTTTATAAAAACCTTCAGCAGTATAAAAATTACTGAAGAGTTCGATGACAGCATAAAAGCACTTAAATATATTCAAAATAATCAGATGGATATAATATTTTTAGACATAAGCATGCCTAACCTGGATGGAATTACTCTTGGCAAAATAATAAAAAGTATGGAAGATAAGCCTAAGGTGGTTTTTATAACAGCTCATCCGGAATATGCAATAGATGCCTTTGAGGTTGAAGCCTTTGATTATATTCTAAAGCCCTATTCAGAAAATAGAATAATAACAGCGGTTCATCGCCTGGAAAAATGCAGTATTAATAAGTCAGCGCCAAGTAATAAAATAACTCTGTGGAAAAATGATAAAATGATAGTAATAAATATAGATGACATATGTTACATTGAAGCTAATGAAAGAAAGGTATCTATATATAGTAAGGATGATAAATTTGAAATTATATCTGCTATATCTGATTTTTCAAAAAAACTTCCTGAATCAAATTTTTTCAGGTGTCATCGTTCTTATATAGTAAACTTAGATAAAATAACCGAAATTACTCCCTGGTTTAATAATACATATGTTATAAAGCTTCGAGGAATAGATGCTGATATTCCTGTAAGCCGAAACAATATAAACGATTTCAGACAAAAAATGGGCATATAATGCATTTTGTGCAGGGATTTTGTCATTTGGTACATATATTAATGCTTTTATGACTCTTTTATATATAATTGAATTGTAATAATTATATAAAAGGAGGATACAAATGAAATCGTTTATATTATCTATTGCTGCACTTATTATTGCTTACTTTACTTATGGTAAGATAGTTGAAAAGATTTTTGGAGCTGATGACAGTATTAAAACTCCGGCTTTAAGAATGGAAGATGGCGTTGACTATGTACCAATGTCAGGGTGGAGAATATTTCTAGTTCAATTCTTAAACATTGCAGGACTCGGCCCAATATTTGGTGCTATATCCGGAGCTCTTTGGGGACCGGCAGCATTTTTATGGATAGTTCTAGGATCCATATTTGCCGGCGGCGTTCATGATTATTTTTCTGGAATGCTTTCAGCAAGACATGATGGAGCAAGTATTCCAGAGGTTGTTGGAAAATATCTGGGACCTGGATTTAAAAACTTCATGAGAGGTTTTTCAGTAGTAGTTCTTGTCCTCGTTGGAGTTGTATTTATTACAGGACCTGCAGCTCTATTGGCAGGACTAACACCAGCAGCATTAAACAAAGTCTTCTGGATTTATGTAATATTTGCTTACTATGTACTTGCTACACTGCTTCCAATAGACAAGCTTATAGGAAAAATATATCCTATATTTGGCTTAGCACTATTAGTAATGGCACTTGGTGTAAGCGGCGGTATAATTTTTGGCGGATATAATATTCCGGAAATAACATTAACAAATCTGCACCCTAAGAATCTGCCGATCTGGCCTTTAATGTTTATAACAATTGCCTGCGGAGCAATATCAGGCTTCCATTCAACTCAGTCTCCTTTAATGGCAAGATGTATAACAAGTGAAAAGCAGGGAAGAAAGATATTTTACGGTGCTATGCTGGCTGAAGGCATTGTTGCTCTAATATGGGCGGCTGCAGCTATGGCATTCTTCGGCAGCACAGGAGAATTAGCAAAGCAAATGGCAGCTCATGGCGGACAAGGTTGGGTAGTTAGTACCATATCAAATACACTTCTCGGAAAAGTTGGAGGAGCATTAGCTATACTTGGTGTTGTAGCCTGCCCGGTAACTTCCGGAGATACAGCATTTAGAAGTGCCAGACTTACAATTGCAGATTTCTTAAACTATAAGCAGGGACCAATTAAAAATAGATTTATGATAAGTATTCCACTTTTTATTATAGGATTTATATTAACTAAAATAAATTTCGATATTATTTGGAGATATTTTGCTTGGTCAAATCAGACATTGGCAATGATAGTTCTTTGGGCCAGCGCAATGTATCTGGTAGTTAATAAGAGATTCCACTGGATTGCGACTGTTCCTGCCACATTTATGACAGCAGTTTCAATCACATACATACTGATGGCACCAGAAGGATTCAAATTAGCTACAGCTATTTCCTATCCAGCAGGAATAGCAGCAGCTGTTGCAGCTCTTGCAATATTCTTAATAGCAGCAAGCAAAAAAAAGGCTTCGGAAAATGAGGCAGCAGCATAAATAAAAAATTAAAGGCACTATGTGTGAAAAATCATACATAGTGCCTTTTTTAATATGGATTATTTATCTCTTCCATATCCGCTGCAAAAATGTGAAGAAGCTTAATTATATTGTCCGCAATCCGGGCAGAAATTTAATTTCTGCTTCTATTTTTAGTTAACAATAAAATGATTGACAAAAAAGCTGTAACAATAGCTGATATTATAAAAGCATTAGATACCCCAAACCGATCACTGATACCTCCTGAAAATAAACTGCCAATAGGTGTAACCCCTGCAAAAACAAGAGAATAAACGCTCATTACTCTTCCCCTGTATTCATTTGAGGAAGCCAGCTGAATCCTTGTATTTGCCGTAGTTGAAAACTTTACATTAAATATTCCCATCAGGAATAAAAGAAGTATTCCTAAGAAATATATTTTAATAAAGCCAATTAATAAAAGTAATAATGAAATTACAAAGGCACTTATGTAAAGTACGCTTCTTTCAGGCTTTTTGCTTTTAGCTGCAATTATAAGAGCTGATATTAAGGAGCCTGCTCCCATGGCAGACATCAGATAACCATAGCCCTGGGAGCCGCTGTGCAGAACCATTTTTGCTAAGAGAGGAATAAGAACGCTGTAATTCATGGCAAAGGTTCCAACTATGGCAATTAGTATAACCGTTCTATAAATTTCATCTTTTCTGCTTATATAAATTATTCCGTCTTTTATATCATATAAGATAGATTTAAAGCTCATTTCCTTGTCAGCTAAAATTCTTGTTTCATTAATTTTCATCCTCATTATTCCAAATATCAGAGGAATAAAACTTACTGCATTAAGGAAAAAACAAAGGGGAAAGCCAAGATAATATATTAAAAGTCCAGCTATGCCAGGTCCTATAAGTCTTGCTCCGTTAAACATAGAGGAGTTTAAGGCAATGCCATTTAAAAGATCATCCTTGCCTACCATTTCAATTACAAAGGACTGCCTTGTAGGCATGTCCACTGTGTTTACAAAACCCAGAAGCGCAGCTAATATTAAAATGTGCCAGTATTTTATTTTCCCGGTAAATACTAAAACTGCTAATACCAGTGCCAGAAGCATCATGGTTGACTGGGTTATAATGAGTAATTTCTTTTTTGAAACTCTGTCAATGGCTGCTCCTGCAAACAGTGAAAAGAGAAGCAGCGGAGTAAACTGTAGAGCTGTTACAATACCTAATTTCACGGGAGAATTCGTAAGTGTTAATACAAGCCAGGACTGAGAAGTATTCTGAATCCAGGTCCCTATTAAAGAAATACAGGATCCGATAAAAAAGTATCTGAAGTTTTTATGGGTTAATGCGGGGAAAGATTTCGATATATTCATAATAACCTCCTGCCACTCCATAATTCTAATACTAAAGAAAATAAATATCAAATAATAAGCAGTAAATTACTAAATAGCGGCGATGAAAAATAATTGTATTAATATGCTGGCCTGCCTTATTTTCAGATTAGATTTAAATAAGCTGCCTTATTAAAGGGCAGCTTAAAACCTATTCTAATTTTTCTATAGACTTAACAATAGTTTTACCAAGAAAGAATTTCAGGTTGACCTTTACCTTGTCTCCGTCTTTAATGTCTTTTTCTCCCTTTGAAAGGAAATATGTCTGTATGTCGTAATAAATGTTTACTTTATTCTCTGAAGCATCCGGCTTAGATTCTGAGCTGTAATAATTAATTTTTCCCTTAAGGTAGATGCCTTCACTTGGTTTAACATCCTTAATATCCTTTATTATGCAGAATCCATTTTTTTCTTCAAGATAGACGTACATATAGGAATTTATCTGCTGATCAACCTTGAAAAATTTATTCTCTGTTTCAGCTATCTCATAATTTATATATGCTGTATTTTGATTATTTCCTTCTCTGTAAACTTGACCTTTCAGGCTGAAGCTTTTCCCGAATAAATTGATAAATATAGGAGAAACAGAGAGGATGAGAAGTATAATAAGCGGAATTATAATATATAAAAAATATTTTTTCCTGTCAGTCATTTATTATCCCTCCCTTATTTTTTCTTAATCTTTCAAAATAGAAGCCAAAGAATAAAAGAATTCCTCCGCCTATTATGAAAAACATTGATTTTGGAAGGTAGTTAAATAGTGTGTCTACGTAGTACCTGAATATGAGTATGCAGATAAATACAAGAGCAAGTAAATTTTGTTTTTTTGTCAGGTACAGCAGGTACAGCATAAAAATAATTGAAAAAATTACTGTTATTACTTTGCTGTTATTTTTTAAAAAAGCTATTGTTGTATCCTGCCAGGCATCAGGAATTGTTATATATATGCCTGTTATCCCTATCATCATTATTCCTGTAAACCTATGAAAAATAAGGTTCTCTTTAAAAGGCAGGTAAAAGAATAGAAGCCCTGTGAAAAGCATAATCCATAAAATAGCTATAGCCTTGTAATCAAATTTATTAAATAGCAGTATTAAAGAATTTATTGTAAGAAAATTAATAAACAGGATATTCCAGGATAAATCCAGGTATTTTTTATTTATTAAGTATAGAACGGGTATTACTATTAAAATTATATAAGGATATTGGCGAAAATTATAATAGGAATATATGAATATTATGAATAATATTGTATCTGCAATGAATATAAGATTGTCTTTAAATAAAAGTGCTGCAGGCAGAACTCCCAGTGCGAAGTAAAAAAAACCGTAAGCATAATCCAGACTGAAGCTGAACATCTGCAGTACCAGGAATATACCGCTTCCATATATTAATAAAGTAAGGTAAACCAGGCTTCTTGAGGTTTTCGGATATTTAATTCTTGTTTTAAAGGAGAAAAATGCTGAGGTCAGGTAAAACACAATAATTATCAGGAATTTTTCAGGTCTTGAAAGATACAGCCAGTTGCTGCCAATGAATGTGATTACACCAAGGCCTATTAAAACCGCTCCGATTATAAGAACTATTCTTATGAAATTGGCTCCTTCCTTTATTGTGTACTCATCAAGAATTTCTTTGTAAGTTTTTTCACCAATTTTTTCATTTTTTTTAAGATAGTCAAGCTCATTTTCAAGAAAGCTATAGTCTCTTCCTTTTAGTTCTCTTTTCATAAAAATCACCTCCTGCCTTTATTATACCCAAATTTAAGAATAAAGAATAGATATTGTTATTTTGGAGATAATAAAATAAGAATCTTTATGAAAGGAGAAGTAATATGGCTTTTATTCCTTTTTTTAATATTCGAGATGAGAATGAAGACATAATAGAACATGATTCCTATGATGTGTATGTAAATGATGATTTTGTAGGGAGAAAGGTTTTATATGCTGAAAGTGAGGACATTTCAACTATATCCGATTACCTTTCCTCTAATGGTTATGGAGATTTTACATATACTGAGGATGGCAATAAATTCATTATAGAAGATTTTGATGAAGAGGAAGCAGATAAAATGAAAAATCAGCTGGAAACATACCTAAATATAAGATAATCAGAGACTCTAAGAATTAGAGTCTCTATTGTTTTAACTTTTTTATAGAGTAAAAAAGGATGTGTGCAGGGAAGGTACTTCCCACTGGTTTCAGGAGGATGCAAAGGCACATGAATGCCGCCTGCGGAAACCTAAGGTTCTTTAGATCTTTGCATCAGCAAATTTTTTAACGAATTATATTCAAAATTAAAAGTCTATATGTTATAATTATAGCGAATGATAAATTATATATATAATACAATGTTCGTATAAAGGAGACTGTTATGGATAAAGTAAAAAGAATTTATGTAGAGAAAAAAGAAGGCTTTGATGTAGAAGGAAGAGACATATTAGATGATATAAAGCTTAGTCTGGGACTTACAAACATTAAAAAAATCAGAATAATAAATAGGTATGATATAGAGGGCTTGGAGGATAATGTTTTTGACAAGGCATTATATACAATATTTTCAGAGCCTCAGGCTGATAATTTATATAAAGAAACCTTCCCTGTTGAAGGAGGAAACAAGGTATTTGCTCAAGAATATCTGCCTGGGCAGTATGATCAAAGGTCAGACTCAGCGATTCAGTGTGTTCAGCTTATTTCAGAGGGAGAAAAACCTGAAATTAAGTATGCAAAAGTATTTGTAATAGATGGAGATATAAGTGAAGAGGATTTTATTAAAGTAAAAGAATACTTAATAAATAAAGTAGATTCAAGAGAAGCTTCTCTTATGAAGCCATCCTCACTTAAGACAGAGCTTCAAAGGGGAGAAGAAATAAAAGAAATTCCTGAATTCATTACAATGTCTCAGGTTAAATTAGAAAAGTTCCACAGTGAAAATGGATTTGCCATGAGCTTTAATGATATTAAGTTCTGCAGGGATTATTTTAAAAACGAAGAGAAAAGAAACCCTACATGGACTGAGATAAAGGTAATTGATACATACTGGTCAGACCACTGCAGACATACAACTTTTTCAACAATATTAAATAATGTAGAAATAGAAGAAGGAAAGTACAAGGATTTATTCCAGGAAGCATATGATGGATACCTGGATTCCAGAAGGTATGTTTATGGAGACAGAAAAAAGGACATTAACTTAATGGATATAGCTGTTATAGGCATGAAGGAATTAAAGAAAAAAGGCATTTTAAATGACCTTGATGAGTCAGATGAGATAAATGCCTGCAGCATTGAAATTCCTGCCATAATAAACGGAAAAGAAGAAAAATGGCTTCTTATGTTTAAAAATGAAACTCATAACCATCCTACAGAGATAGAGCCCTTTGGAGGCGCTGCTACCTGTCTTGGAGGAGCAATAAGAGATCCTCTTTCCGGAAGATCTTATGTTTACCAGGCTATGAGAATAACAGGAAGCGGAGATCCTACAGAAAAAATTGAAGATACCTTAGCAGGAAAGCTGCCCCAAAGAAAGATAACACTGGGAGCAGCCCATGGATATTCCTCCTATGGAAATCAGATAGGTCTTGCTACCGGTCAGGTTACAGAAATATATCACCCAGGCTTTAAAGCTAAAAGGATGGAACTGGGAGCAGTAATTGGAGCCGTTCCAAAGGAAAACATAGTAAGAGAAAAGACAATGGAGGGAGATATAATAATACTTCTTGGAGGAAGGACAGGACGCGACGGCTGCGGCGGTGCTACAGGATCTTCAAAGGAACACAATGAAGAATCAATATTAACCTGCGGCGCTGAAGTTCAGAAAGGAAATCCTCCTACAGAGAGAAAGATTCAAAGACTATTCAGAAAGAAAGAAGTTTCAAGATTAATTAAGAAGTGTAATGATTTTGGTGCCGGCGGAGTAGCAGTTGCCATAGGAGAGCTTTCTGATTCCTTATATATAGATTTAACTAAGGTTCCTAAAAAGTATGAAGGCTTAGACGGAACAGAGCTTGCCATATCAGAATCTCAGGAGAGAATGGCAGTAGTTATTGATAAGGAAAACGCTGATAAATTCATTGAATATGCAAAACAGGAAAACCTGGAGGCTACAAAGGTTGCCTATGTTACTAATGACAATAGGCTTAAAATGGTACTAGATGGAAAAATAATAGTAGATTTAAGCAGAGATTTTTTAAATACAAACGGAGTCAGCGGAATAACTGATGCTAAAATCGAAGCGCCTGCAGCTATTTCTTATCTGGATACCACAGAAGCTGGAGCTGATGTTAAAGAAAAATGGATTAATGTGTTAAAAAATATAAATATTTGTTCTCAGAAGGGATTAGCTGAAAGATTTGACTCAACCATAGGAGCAGGAAGTGTTCTTCTTCCCTTTGGAGGAAAGTACCAAAGAACTCCGGAAGAAGGAATGGCAGCTACTTTACCGGTACTTGATGGAAACTGCGAAACAGCTTCTATTATGACCTATGGCTATAATCCATATATATGTTCCTGGAGCCCGTTCCATGGAGCTGTTTACTCAATTGTTGAATCCTTAGCAAAGGTGGCAGCCTTAGGAGGAGACTACAAAAAAGTAAGGTTTTCCTTCCAGGAATTCTTTATGAGACTTGGAAAGGAAAAAGAAAACTGGGGTAAACCACTATCTGCACTTTTAGCAGCACTGTATACACAGAAAAAATTAAATATACCTGCAATTGGCGGAAAAGACTCCATGAGCGGAACCTTTAAGGATATAAATGTTCCGGAAACTTTAGTTTCCATTGCAGTAACCTACCAAAATGCAGACAAGATAATATCTTCTTCTCTTAAAAAATCAGGAAGCAAGCTGGTTATGCTTAAGGTTAACAGGCTTTCAAATGATCTGCCTGATTTTAGTCAGATGACTGAGAACTTTGATAAAGTACTGGATTTAAATGAAAAAGGATATATATTATCTGCAAGATCCGTAAGAGACGGTGCAATAGCAGAGGCAGTATCTAAGATGGCCTTTGGAAACAAAATAGGAGTTAAGCTTTCCGGCAGCCTGTCAGAAGATGATTTGTTTAAAAAGGAATACGGCGGTGTAATTCTTGAGCTTATAGATGTGGAGATAGAAAAAGAACTATCCGGACTAAATTATCAGGTTATAGGCGAAACCATAGAAAAACCTTATATATCATATAAGGATATGTCCTTAAACCTGGATGATTTATATGCAGAGTATAAAAAACCATTGGAAAAAATATTCAAGACAAAGACAAAGGAAGTTAAGGGTGAAGTAATAGATAAGCTTTATAAAGGCGGAGTTAAAGTATCTACAAAAATTAAAATAGCTAAGCCAAAGATATTCATTCCGGTATTTCCAGGAACAAACTGTGAATATGATTCAAAGAGAGCTTTTGAAAAAGTCGGTGGAGAGGCAGATGTATTTGTATTTAGAAACGGCTCTTCCCAGGATATTAAGTCTTCAATAGAAGATATGGTAAATATGATAAACAAATCTCAAATTATTATGATACCAGGAGGCTTTAGTGCAGGAGATGAACCTGAAGGCAGCGGCAAATTCATAGCGGCAGTATTTAGAAATGAATATATAAAAGAAGCTGTAATGGAGCTTTTATATAAAAGAGACGGACTTATGCTGGGAATATGCAACGGCTTCCAGGCCTTAGTTAAATTAGGCTTAGTACCTTTCGGAGATATAAGAGAAATGAAGGACAGCTACCCAACTCTTACTTTTAATAATATAGGAAGACACGTATCTAAAATAGTAAGTACGAAGGTAGTTTCCAACCTGTCACCCTGGCTTTCTAAAGTAAATCCGGGGGATGTCCATTCTATTCCTGTATCCCATGGAGAAGGAAGATTCATTGTTTCAAAGGAGGAGGCTGAAAAACTGTTTGCAAATGGTCAGGTAGCTACTGTATATGTAGATGATGAAAATAAGCCATCCTTAGATATAGAATATAATCCAAACGGTTCCTGCTATGCTATAGAAGGGATAACCTCCATAGACGGAAGGATACTTGGAAAGATGGGCCACTCAGAAAGGATAGGCGCCAACGTATCATCAAATATATATGGAGATAAGGATCAGAAAATATTCCAGGCTGGAGTAACATATTTTAAATAAGGGAAATTGTTTAATGGGTAATGTCCGCCAGAATATTTTAAATTCACTGGAAAGAATAATTAAGCTAAAAACGCTTCCTGCATAAACAGGAAGCGTTTTTGTTAACAAAATAAAAGTGCTGCCTAAAGCGGATTTGTAATCCAGGCAGCACCTTTTATTTACATATTTACGAACTCATCTATTTCATTTTCAATAAGCTTTAATGAACCTCTCCAGAATTCAATGGAGTTAACATCCACATTCATTATCTTGGCTACATCTGCAACTGATTTTTTGCCTGTAATGGCTAAAAGCTTATCATATTCTTCTACAAATTCCTGCCCTTTTTCCAGGTATATAGCATATAATCCCTTTGCAAATAACTGCCCAAAGGCATAAGGGAAATTATAGAAGTTTGAATCTACATAGTAATAATGAGGCTTGCATATCCACATATATGGATGCAGGAAGTTTTTATCAAGGCCATCACCATAGGTTGCAAGCTGAGCTTTTATCATTTCATCTTTTAGCTCATCGACAGATAGTGCGTGATCATCTCTTATTTTAAACAGTGCTGTTTCAAAATAATATCTGCTCATTATATCAGCTATTACCTGGCAGGCATCTGATATGCTGCCTTCTAATATTGAAAATGCTTCCTCCCGGCTTCCTTCCTTAATTGCTGCATTTTTGACTATAGTTTCGCAGAATATGGAGGCAGTTTCCGCAATTGGCATAGGATAATCTGAATTCAAGTAGCTTTCATTTTTAAGGCATTCTCCGTGATAGCCGTGACCTAGCTCATGAGACAGGGTTAAAACGTCATTTAATGTACCATTAAAATTAGCCATTATCCTGGATTCTCCCAGAGCATGAATACCGGCACAGAATGCACCACCTTGTTTCCCTTCTCTTATTTCTCCGTCAATCCATTTATTTTCAAATGCTTTATCTGCAAAAGCAGCAAGCTTAGGTGAAAATGTACCAAAGTTTTTAATTATATAAGCTCTTGCTTCCTCTCTGGTAAATGTTCTTTCCTCTTTATCACTTAACTTAACCGGCGCGAAAAGATCATAAAATGGAAGCCCTTCCTTGTGGCCTAACAGTTCTGCCTTTTTACTTAAATATTTTCTGAAATAGGGCAGGCTCTCAGTCATAGCCTGAAGCATAACATCTAAGGTTTCCTTTTCCATTCTGGACCTCTCCAGTGTCATATGAAGAGGAGACTCATAGCCTCTTTCACGACAAAGTGTTATTACCTCTCCCTTTATTCCATTAAGACAGGCAGCGGATGCCAGATCTATATTTTTATAAGATTTTAGCTCTGCTTCATAGGCCTTTTTCCTTACTTCAGCCTTATCTGAATAAGCCAGATTTCTTACATATGGAAGAGGAAGCTTTTTGTCTTCACCTTCTAAATTAATGTCTACTAAATGATTTGATGTTGCCTGGTTATGTAGGGTAGAAAAAGCATTTGATCCTGTAGTCTGAAGTTTAGCAATTATAACCTCTTCATCATCAGATAAAATATGGCGGCTTTCCTTTATGCAGTCCTTTATGAAGAATTCGAATTCCTTAAGTCCTTCATTATTTTCAATCAGTGCATCTATGTCATCTATTAATCCCAGATACTTTTTGAACATTACCTCCGCCTTTTTAATTTTAGGCAGCTTTTTAAACAGAAGTTCATCATATCTTTGAGCTGTTTTATCGTTTACATCTACACTTAATGTTAATTCTGCATAATTATAGAGTCTGGTAAACTTGCTGTAGAAAGAATTTAAAAGCTTTATAAAACCTAAAATATTAACTGCACTTTCTTCTCTAAAATTATTTTGGGCAAAATTATTAAGAGTCTCTATATCCTTATCTAAAGAACTATAATCTTTTGTAAATTCTTCTGATTCAAAGGAAGTATAAAGATTACTTAAATCCCATCTGAAACTCATTTTATCACTCCTCCAAAATATACTAATAAAATTATATCACAAATAATTTTATTAGTATAATTTTATACATTAAGTATTATTATTTTCGGCGTGTATAGTATATATAAATATAAATTGTAATGAAATAATTATATGAAAGGTGTAAGATTAATAAGATAGTGTTTTTTTATGGAGGGGGGATATTTTGAAAAAGTTAATTGGGGTTTTACTGACCATACTATTGGCTGTCAGCCTTACAGGCTGTGTTAAGGGAAAAGTTCACTTAACTATAAATAAAGATAAAACAGCAGATGTAGAGATAAGCTTGGGAATGGAAAAGTCTCTGTATTCTATGATGGGAGGAGCAGATCCATTTGCAGAGCTTAAGACCTCTTTAAAAAAGGAAGGGTATAAGGTAAGCGATTACACTGATGATACTTATTCAGGAATAGTTGGAAAAAATCATTATAGTGACCTGGATAAAAGCATAAAGGAGATTAAACTATCTGATAAAGCAGTTCTAAGCGGAAATGATTCATTAAAGGTGGATAAAGGTTTCTTTTTTAATAAATATACAATAAATACGAATTTAGACATGTCTTCCATAGCATCAGATACTAATATTTCTGAGGATGAGAAAAAGCTTCAGGATATGTTCATAAAAAGCATCAGCTTTGATTTTATTATTACTACACCAATGAAGGCAATAAATAGTAATGCAGCATCTGTTTCGAAAGATAAAAAGACATATACATGGAAGCTGGTACCTGGCAAAAATAATAATATAAACCTGACACTGAAGGTGCCAAATACGGTTAGAATAATTTTAACCTCTGCAGTAATTTTGTTGATTATTATTCTGTTGGTTATTATAATTAAAAGGAAAAATAAAAAAGAAGAGGAAATATTGATTTAAATGACTAAGAACAAAAGATTAAGAGCTATTATTTATCTTGTAATAACCGCTCTCCTGTGGAGTATGGGAGGGCTTTTAATTAAGCTGGTAGACTTAAACTCAGTTGCAATAGCAGCAGGAAGAAGCATTATTGCAGCAATAATTATAATGATTGTAATGGGAGTACCTGATTTTAAGATAAAAAAGTATGAAGCCTTTGGAGCTTTATCTTATACTTCAACAGTTATACTCTATGTATCTGCTACAAAGATGACAACCGCTGCTAATGCCATACTTCTTCAGTATACTGCGCCTGTTTATGTAGCACTCTTAAGTGCTTATTTTCTGAATGAAAAGATAACAGCCTACGACTGGTTTACAATTTTAATTGTTGTTTTAGGAATGAGCCTGTTTTTCTTTGATAAACTGGCAGGAGGCAGCATTTTAGGCAATATCCTGGCAATACTCAGTGGTGTTGGCTTTGCACTTACTGCAATTTTTTTAAGAAAATTGAAGGACGGGAAACCTATTAATCTTGTTATTTATGGAAATATATTAACAGGAATTATTGGAATGCCATTTCTGATTGGGAAGGTACCATCAGGAACCAGCATATTAGGACTCATCCTTCTCGGAGTATTCCAGCTGGGTATATCCTACATATTCTATTCAGAGGCAATAAAGAATGTTTCAGCTTTGGAAGGAATTTTAATTCCCATATTAGAGCCAATCTTAAATCCGGTATGGGTATTTATTTTCATTGGCGAAAAACCTGGATTTTGGAGCTTAACAGGCGGACTTGTAGTTCTCACTGCAATTACTGTAAGGTGTGTAAAAAATATAAGGGGATAAATTAAACTAAAGCCATGCCTGAAATAAGATGGGGCATGGCTTGATTATAATAGAAACTGAAACTTAGTAAGGATTGATTTTATTATCTGTAATAAATTTATGAATAAATTCTGCTGACTTAGGTGCTGCTATATTCTTATAGAATCCTCCCTTATCGGATTGTAATGTTACGGTACCCGCCGAACACTCATAGAATACAAATTATTCACAATAAATAGACTTTGTGTTTTTCTCAGATATCCTGTAAGGAAATCTTATTTTGTAACATAAAATGGAGAAACAAAAAATTAAGAAAAATAAAAGAAGTATTCTGAAAGTACGTTCTTTATTCATAAACTTTTCCTCCTATCTCATGGATACAATTTTTCATGAATTTTTTACCCCAGGGAGAC
Source organism: Clostridiaceae bacterium (assembly GCA_041670885.1). Classification (GTDB taxonomy): domain Bacteria; phylum Bacillota; class Clostridia; order Clostridiales; family Clostridiaceae; genus JAJBWD01. Next base: position 21,108 of record JBAXYJ010000002.1, on the reverse strand, counting down.
AGTTTTACCATCCAAAGTTATAATAATTTTAGTACCATAATCTAATTTGCTTTCAACTGAAATCTCTCCGTTATGAATCATTACAATCCATTTAGCTATGGAAAGCCCAAGGCCTGTTCCACCGCTTTTTTTAGTCCTTGATTTATCTGCTCTGTAGAACCTGTCAAATATATAGGGCAGGTCCTCTTTTTTTATTCCTGTTCCATTATCGGATATAGTAAATACAGCCTTATTATTATTTAATGAAGAGGTTATTTTTATTTCTCCTCCCGGGTTAGTATATTTAATGCTGTTATCTATAAATATCCTGAACATTTCCTTAATTAACTTAATATCTCCGTTTATAATAATATCTCCAACCCCTTCATAGGAAATATTATGGTTATCATCTATCATCTTTGTTTCCTTTACAACTTCTTCAATAACTTCATTTATATTAAAATCTTCTTTATTTACAATCTGAGTATTCTTGTCTGCTCTGGCAAGGAACAGAAGCTTTTCAACTAAGTCCTTCATGTTTTCCGTTTCTTTCTTTATAGCTGTTATTCCTTCATCCAGTATCTCTTTATCATTTTTCCCCCAGCGGTCTAAAAGATTTATATATCCCTGGATTACAGCAATAGGGGTACGGAGTTCATGGGAGGCATCAGACACAAACTGGTTTTCCTTTTCGTAAGACTCCTGAATCCTGTCCAGCATATTATTAAATGTTCTTGAAAGGTCTTTAAGCTCATCCTGTGTACCTTCAACGTTAAGCCTGGTACTTAGCTTTGATATGGATATCTTCTTTACAGTATCCGTCATGGCATCTATGGGCTTAAGTACCCGCCTGCTGGTCTTAGAGCCCGTTATCAGTGAAATCCAGATTATAAATATATCAATTAAGGCCAAAGCCAGCCCCAGTACAGAAGAATAGTAGGTTTCCTTTTTAAGGCTCTTTATTATTTGAATTTTATATGAGCTGCCATTAATATCTAAATAATATACATCGGCTATAACTCTTTCGCTGCCAATCCAAAGAGTTTCCATATTATACTCTTCAGTATATTCTGTTTTGCTGTCACTGCTTTTGTATATTGTTTTGTCATTTTTCCAAATTGAAATATCTGTTTCATCATAATTTAGGATAGGGGACATTTCTAAATTATTCAAATCATTATTTTTTATTCTGGCTTCATAATAGTTTTTATAGCCTTCAGCCTTTTGCTTTCCCTGATATTCAAGAAAATAATTAAATCCAATGAAAATAGTAAAGCTTACAACGGATAAGATAATTGAAAATAAAAGTGTATAGGCTGCAGTGATTTTAAAATTAAGGGAAAATCTTAGATTTTTTTTAATGTCAGATATCACTTTATCTAAACCGCTGAAAAGAAGTTTGAAAGTATACTTTATGATAATGAATATTGTTTTAAAGATATAAACAAATATTTTAAATATCTTCATTTTTAAACAGGTAACCTACCCCTCTCACAGTATGAATCAGCTTTATATTATATTTATCGTCCAGCTTAGACCTTAGGTATCTTACATAAACATCAACTACATTTGTATCTCCTAAATAATCATAGCCCCATACCTTGTCTAATATTTTATCCCTTGTTAAAACAATATCTTCATTTTCCATTAAATATCTTAAAAACTCAAACTCAGTTTTTGTAAGTTCTATTTTTTCATCCTTGTAATAAACGGAGTAATTATCCAGGTTAAGGGTGATGTTTGATGATTTTATTATATTTTCTTTTGGTTTAATGCTTCTGTTTCTTTTTAATGAAACCCTTATTCTTGCCAAAAGTTCTTCTATGGCGAAGGGTTTTGTTATATAATCATCTGCACCCAGGTCAAGACCCATTACCTTGTCTGTGATTTCATCCTTGGCTGTCAGCATGATAACCGGAACCTGTGAATCCTGTCTTATCCTTCTTAGAACCTCCATGCCGTTTAATGAGGGCAGCATAACATCCAGCAGGATAAGGCTGAAGTTTTCAGATACAGCAGTATTAAGCCCGGATCTGCCGTCTCCTTCAATTTTTACTTCATAGCCCTCATGAATAAGTTCTAATTGAATAAACCTGGCTATTTTTTCTTCATCTTCTATTATTAAAATTTTATCCATATTAAGCCTCCGGAAAATAATTGTTTAATTAGATTATAACAAAAAAATAGCCCGAATATCAGGCTATTTAATATTTTCAGAAATATTTTGAATTACCTTATTTACTGAGGTTTCCTCTCCGGATTCTTTTTTGAATTTTATATTATGCTTAGTAGCAAGGGCAATAATAAGCCCTACAAAGGTAATATAAGGTGCAAATATAGTAATAATTATAGCTGCAGTTAAAGGAATGCTGATAACATTATTGTCCTCTTTTGATACGATAAACTTTATCCTGTTTCCTTTTCTGATTATTTCTTTTACCCAGCTGAAAAATCCATTTGAGCTGCACTTATTTTCTGATTTTATTTTATTTCCCTTTTCCAGATAGACAAGAGCATCTAAAAGATTATTATCACATTTCTCTAATGCATCCACTGCCTCCTGATATGAAACATTTGCCCTTTTTCTTAATTCATCAACTAAATTTAAATCTGCTGACATTTTTTATTCCTCCTAAAAATTTTATTTAGGGGAATTGCATAATTATATTCTGGCTGGTTTTGATGAAAATAAATTTTTAAATTATGCAATTTCCTCATTTATTTTATATTTTTATAATATAGGAGAAATATTAAATAAAAATAAGCAGAAGATTAAAATCAGATTAAAAAAACCTACATTTCTAATTATTTTAGAAAAGGTCCGATTATTTTAATAATATTATTTATGACTGAAGTTTTATCCAGCCACAAATCCCGGCTCCATACACGGTATATTTTCCATCCCATGCATTCATAAAATCTTATCAGTGAAAGCGGGTATAAAATTTCTTTATCAAATATTATCCCTAAAATATATCTGCCGGATTTATCATATATGCCTATGTCTATATTGGGAGGGTATCCTAAATCAAAGGATATATTATAGCCTAAACTGATAAGTTTATTTATAAGCCACTCCTTATTTTTGGGAAGTGGTTTTGTATGCTTTGGTAAATTAATAATATTATTATAATTTTTATATTTATTTACTATTTCATCCGTACTATCCTGATATATCAGGTATACTTTCCTTCTGGCTGAAGATACTGCCATATTAAGAATATTACATTTATAATTGTTTTCCATTGATGAAAAGCCTGAAGTAAAAATAAATATTGTATCCATGTAAGTATAAAATGGTTTATCTGGTGCAATTATATAATTTTTATTTATATATATTTCCTGCTTAACCAGCTCCCTGTTAATATACTCCCTATCCTTTTGGCAAAATGCTGCTATTCCAATCCTGCTTAAATTACCATCCATTATGGCTTTGCAAATCTTATCTATGGCATTATCAATATTTATTAATTCTATTCCGGGATGTTTCTTTTGCCTCTTCCTTAAATCCGGAGAAATAACAATAGAATTCCGGTAAAAAAAATTATTTTGAAATGCCAGAATATCTTCTCTTTCTGATGTATAGTTGTAGTTCAAGAAAACATTATAATATTTATCTTTGCATTTATTAAGAAGAGAGTCTTCGGAAGTTATAGACATTGCATCTCCAGATACTATCAGCTTATTTCCCCTGAATAAAGAGGGGACAGCTCTAGGAATTGAAATTTGTGAGGAATCTGCATAAATTATTAAGCTGAACATATTCTCTAAGGGCAGAATGTCTGAAACATTCTCAGGAGCAGCTAAAATAACCGGGAATAAGTTCATCAGTATTTTACTGTATTTACTGAATAAAGTTTTAACTATCAAGCCATTTTTTAAATCATCTTTAAGATTTGTAAATTCTGCTGAAGCAGATATTTCTAAAAGCATACTGTCCCAAATCTGATTTATATAATCCCAGGTAAGATTGTTCTTTTCGGCCCTGAAGCTGGCTATGGAATCTTTCAGCTCATTATATTTTAAGTAGGTAAAAAGAGATTTCTTTTCGCTGGCTTGGTTTTCAATATATTTTATCTGAGATAATATGGAGAAATCTAATATATGATTAATCAGAGTATTATTATCAAAGACAGGCTCACTATTTTCATATGAATAAGAAAGTATTAATCGGTCCAGATCATTTAAAACCAGAATGGTATCAGCATACTTTTTATAAATATCAAATTTTCCCAGGGCTTCAAACAAGCTATTTAGTGAATCAGATGTATTAAGTCCATTTAGGGCATCATCTATTAATTCATTATAAAAATCATTATTTAAAAATTCTTTTAATATAGATATAATTTCCATATAATTTAATATCATATCAAAATAAGCTGTCAGAGTTTCTGCTTTTTCTTCAATTTGGATTTTAAATATTTCATCAGATTTTCTGCTCTTATACTTTATAAAATGAATCAATCTGTTTTTAGATTTAGAAGGTAAATTATCTGCTGATATATTTAGTACTTTTTCTGCAGCAGCTAAAATGTCCTGTTTTGATACATTGAAATTTTTCCCTAAACTAAGCAAAGCTATAATTGAGAAATTTTCCAGTTCTTTAATATTTTGATAAAGACTGTAAAATGCAGCCTTTATATCTTCTCTGTTAATATATATAATCTCCAATTTTGAAGTATCAGCATCATTCTTTATTTTTAGCAGATATGGATAATCCCGAATTAAATTTCTATATTCTTCATATCTACTTACTATTTGATTTCCTAACCCGGAAATAGATGCTTTCAGCTGACTGTAAGTAAACTTCTGAAATATTTTTTTTGATTGGAATTTTTTGAAGGCTTCATACCTGTAATCCTCTTTGTCCTTTATTGCTTCTGCCTTGCTGTACATTTCCTGAAGTGATAAGCCATAAGGCCTTTTTTTGTATAAAACCTGTTCCATATCTGTTATTGATTTTATTTTCCTTTCTAAATTCCCGGATTTGCTTATTATCTGAGATAATATTCTTCCGGATTGTTTTTCCCTTTTAATATTCATCTGAAATTTTATCTTGGCTGATATATTATAAGGATCATCAAATAGGAGACAGATTTTATTATTGATTTTGCTGAGCCTGTGGTAAATGCTAAGCAGGGCCTCTTTATTTTCTGATATTACCAGAACATTTTTTTCTTTTGCCAGGCTGTCACAAATTATATTTGAAATAGCTTCCTTTTTCCCGCTTCCCTTTGTACCGGTTAATATTACCTGACTTAAAGTGTTTGCAGCTATTACTGCATTTGTTTGGTTGGAATTAAGACGGGATATCAGAAATAGATCCTTTGATGTAACGTTGGAAGAATTTACTTCATGGTCTTTATTTACCGGTTCATTAAAAAGATTTTCAAAAAGGCAGCATATTTTATTACATGATAGTAATTTCTCGTAATCCTTAAACAATGAAAATGATGAGGAAATAAGACATAGACTGGCCTTATAGATCAGGTTATCTAAAGCTTTAAAATTGTTTTCATTAAGATAATTTAAAATACCAGCCAGTTTATTTTCTCCAAATTGATTCAAGTCTTCAAATTCCATTTTAAAATAATCAGATTCAAGATGGTTTGAAACAAAATACTGGTATATTAATTTGTAGTTTAACATGATATCCATTTCTCTGTTGTTGGTTATATACCATAAACTGTTTTTAGCTAAGATATTAACCGGAAATAATATAAGAGGCTTATAAGAAAATGCGGTCTCAGGCAAATCCTCCTTAAAGCTGGGATACCCAATATAAAGCGAATGAACTCCAATGTCTTTTGCTTGTTCATAAGATTTTTTAGCTTTCAGAATAGAAAGTGAGATAAGGCTGTTACTAAGCAGAAAGTTTCCGCTTTCTCTGTTTAGCAAAAAGGATTCTAAGTTTAAAGTTACAGGAATTTCAATGCCTGCATTCTTAATACTGCTTTCCGTAAGGAGCTTATGAAAATAAGTCCGGATAATATTATCCATATATCCACCCCCAATCCTTCTAATAATATTATATATTAAATTTCAGTTATATTGTATGTTTTCGTTTTCTTTATGATTAAAAGATAAATGTGAAATCTATATTTTTTAAAAAATATAGACAAAATGAGTTTTTAATATATAATAATATTAAATGGGGGCTTACTATTAAGCTTCCCTAAATGGCAGAGTAGATATACGTGCATTAAGTACCAGCAGGACGGGAAGTTGCCTCTGGAAGAAAGACTATTTTAGTTTGTGTTGTGTATATCGCATTCCGCTGCCACAAAAGAATTCTCACTTCTTTTGTGGTAAAAAGGAGGAGATGAGATGAGTAAAACTAAAAAGCTTATAATAATAAGCTTACTTATTGCAATGGAGGTTATCTTAACCAGATTTTTTGCAATTGAAACGCCAGCTCTTAGAATTGGTCTTGGGTTCATTCCAATGGCCATAACAGGGATCTTATTTGGTCCCAAAGCTGCAGGGCTAGCCTATGCATCAGCTGATATTCTTGGGATGCTTCTATTACCAAAGGCAGTCTATTTTCCGGGGTTTACTTTAAGTGCTCTGATTTCAGGAGCCCTATATGGGATATTCCTTTATAGAAAGGATTCTTACCTTAGGATAATATTATGTGTATTAGCTATAGGCATAGGAGTAGATTTAGGATTGAACACCCTTTGGCTGTCTATAATTCTGGGGAAGGGGTATTTGGCACTGCTTCCGGCTAGATTAATTAAGACTGTTTTAATGATTCCTATTCAGGTAATATGTATAAAAGTTGTTGGTTACCTGGTGATTCATACCAAAAGTATAAACTTAATAAAAAGTTAAAACTAAAAGTCAGCATTTGCTGACTTTTTAATTTTGCAGCTTAATAACCTTTTCTTCCTGTTAACATTAGTATGTTTATTATGCTTAATATACTAATAAGTATTGCTATTATATAAAATGAGAAAGTTAATGAAAATAAATCACCTAATTTACCTGCTAAAGGGAATAGAATAATCATAAAAAGGCTGAATACCATACTTTCCATTGACAGTATGGTTGCTCTTTTATCAGAGGGTATAAGTTTATTTATATAAGCTGAGGTTGTTATAAATATTATACTTTCAACAGAATTGGCCAGAATAAAGAAAAATATATAAAATTTAGTGGCAGCTATTCCCCAAAAGCTGAAGGATAAAACAATGGGAAGATAAATTAATATTCCCTTTTCCTTTAATCTTCTTTCTATTTTGTGAGTATAAAAGGCGAAAAACGCGCTGAGAAGTGAAGCTGATGCTAAAATAAGCCCCAGCGAAAACTTTGAATACCCTTGTCCGATTATAAAGTTTTGGAAATAGAAAAATATAGTTGTTACAAATATAGAAATCATGGAAGAAAAAATTATAAGAAATCCAACTTTCTTATTTTTGTATATAATTTTGAAGCTGTCCCTGATTTGTTTAAACAAGCTTGTTTTATCTTCCTCTTTAAAGGAAGAGGGCTCCTGAAAGAAAAAAGATTCTGCAACAGCGAAAGAAGCTGCTAAAATTGAAGCAGCATAAGCATAGGTATAATTTATATTTGCCAAATATCCTCCTAATACCAGAGAAAGGGTATCAGAAACTTGAAAGAATACCTCGTTTGTACCGCTTACTTTCATATAGCTGTCTTCAACCTTGAGTTCCTTTAGAGAATCATAAACAAGGGCATCTCCTGCTCCTGACTCCAAATTATATGAAATAGCTGTAAGGACAAAGGAAAGCAAATAGAATATATATGAATTTGATGATATAAGCAGTATTGTACCTATTATCTTCATAAACCTGCCTAAAATCCTGCTGCACTTTCTGCCAAATATATCTGCAATGGCTCCGGTGGGTATTTCCATAAAAAATGATGTTATATGAAATACAGATTCCAGTATGCCAAGCTTAGTCAGTGAAACTCCTTTGGAGGCTAAATATATCATCCATACACCATTTGTAATATCAAGCTTAGTCAAAAATGTAAATAAATAATTTAATTTTATGTTTCTTTTAAGTTTCTCTAGTCTATTCATAATATCCTCCATATAGTAAATTTTAAATGAAAAAATAAAATAAATCAAAAATTTTTAAAAAAGACTTGATAAAGGAAAATTATTATTATATAATAACAATTGTAGATAAGAATGTATAATAAATAAATTAAAGTATAGAAAGGCAGGAAATAAAAATGAAAAAGTTTATTTGCAGTGTATGTGGATATGTTTATGAAGGAGAAGAGGCCCCAGAAAAATGTCCTCAATGCGGAGCTCCAAAAGCAAAGTTTATAGAGAAGAAGGATGAGGTTTTAAATTGGGCTGATGAGCATAGAATAGGGGTGGCACAGGGAGTAGATGCTGAAATACTTCAAGGCTTAAAGGAAAACTTCACAGGAGAATGTACTGAGGTTGGAATGTACCTGGCAATGAGCAGGCAGGCAGATAGGGAAGGTTACCCTGAAGTTGCTGAGGCCTATAAGAGAATAGCCTTTGAAGAGGCTGAGCATGCAGCAAAATTTGCAGAGCTTTTAGGAGAGGTAGTTCTGCCAAGTACAAAGAAAAACCTGGAGATGAGAGTTGAAGCTGAATATGGTGCATGTGATGGCAAGAAAAAACTGGCAACAAGGGCTAAACAGCTTAATTATGATGCTATTCATGATACAGTTCATGAAATGTGCAAAGATGAAGCTAGACATGGAATGGCATTTAAGGGACTTCTTAATAGATACTTCAAATAAAAAACCGTAAAGTCAGTGTCACTAATTAAAGGAGATTCGCAAATTAATGCGAATCTCCTTTAATTACATTTAATCTTTATTTGCAAGGGCACTCTATACAGGTTTCAATATAATGAGCTAATACATTAATTGTAAAACATCTTTCTCTGGCGATATTCTCATCCGGTATTACAAAATAGAAGGTTTTTTCAACAGTGTCTGTGCAGCAGCGATTTTTTTGATCCCAATATTCATTTTTACCTTTTATAACATTAAAAGCTATAACTTTATCCTGTTCACAGAGCAGAACCGCTATAGAGACAGCCTTATCTATACAGGCTTTTTTTATTTTTACGTTAACTTTTAATATTCTTCCTTCACATTTAACTTCGCCGCATATATTTTCACATTTAAAGTCCTCACAGCACTGGAATTTAACATCTTTTTTTAATACACATCTGCACTCATCATTGCAATCTTGAGAGGGAGGGCAATACATCATTTTTTCATCCATAATTATATCTCCTTTTAACATAGATAGTAGGATATATTATATAATATGGATTTAATATTATTAAGTGATAATCATGTATAAAAAAATTTTTTATACAATAAAAAACTAGGAAGTCCACATTAAACTTTAGGTGAACTTCCTAGCTTTTTTCTAAGACGCATTCAATTGACATTAAGTTTTCCAAACCACCTCCCACTTATGTTGGCAATTAATTTTCTGGTGGTCTCACTCCCTTCTTTGTATTAATTTATCTTGAATTCATTATAATATAAATTAATATACATGTCAATAAATAATCAAAATATTGTGAAAATTTAATAAGTAATATAAAATGGCCCCAAATAATGAAATACATATAGCAACATCTGCTTGTTCACACAGCTTTTTCTTCCAGATATTTCATCAAATATGTTTTGGCATTTTTGTATCCGGCCTTATATAAAGAGATTGCCTTGTCTTCCTTAATTTCAAAGTCAGTGCTTTGTACTCCCATAGTAGGAATAAGCAATGTTTTTTCTTTATATTTATCTATAAGGTGAATCCTTTTATTTTCGTTTGGTACCGAAGAAGCTAAATCATATAAAAAGGCTATTGGGTCAGATCTTCCGCTGGAAGTTAAAGATTCCATCTCATTTAATTCGAATTTAAAACCAATTGTTTTAAAACTACCATTTTCATTATCAAATATGTCTATAGGATAGTTATAGGCAACACCGCCGTCTACTATATAATGAGGAATACCATCTTTGTAAAGTACAACAGGCTTAAAATAAAGGGGGATAGAAGAGCTCATTCTTAAAGCCTTTGCAACTGTAAATTCGTTAGGATCAATATCATAATAAGGAAGATCATCAGGAAGGATTATTGGCTTGCAGCTTGTTATATCACAGGCAACAAACTTAACCCTGTATTTACCATGTTCTTTTAAATCCTTAAATGTATAAACACCTTTGCTTCCTAAAACATTATATAAATATTCCTCCATATAATCACCGGAATATATGCTCTTTTCTTTTATAAGACCCAATGGTTTCCCTATTAGGGGAAGCTTCTGGATATAATCCTTATCCATGAATTTTAAAAAATTTGTATTAATAATTAACTTATTTATTTCTTTTCCTGTAAAGCCTGAAGATAAAAGAGCAGCAATAATAGCACCTGCAGAGGTTCCGGCAAGATAATTCCAGCTTATGTTATAATCTTCAAAACAATTTATTGCCCCAATAAACCCTATTGCTCTAATGCCCCCGCCTTCAAATACTCCATTTATTTTCATATACAGCACCCTCTGAATATAATCTATCTAATATACTATATTCTAACATTTTTTAAATAAAGAATTGTTAATATTCTTTAAATTAATTCTTCCCATTTTATGTATAGCATTTGAAGCTTTTCTTCATTTTCCTTTATGGACTCATTTATCCTGCTGCTTTCCTGAAATGAGGAATATATTTCTTCACTGCAGAGCATCTGGTTTAATTTTTTAATTTGCTCCTCCAATTCAGCTATTTCACTTTCAATGGAGGATATCTCCTTGCTTTTTTCTCTTTCCTTTTTTTCTGTTTCTCTTTTCTTCTTTTTTATATTATTAAGCTCAGTTTTGTTAACTGAACTTTCCTTTTCAACTTCTTCAAACCTGTCAGGTTTTTTCTTCTTTTCTGAATAATAGCTGTAATTTCCTAAGTAAGTTGTTATTCCATTGTTTTTAAGTTCGATTATCTTTTCTGCTATCTTATTTAAAAAATATCTGTCATGAGATATTAGAAGCACTGTTCCTTCATAGGACAGCAGAGCTTCCTCCAAGGCTTCCCTGGATGGAATATCCAGGTGGTTTGTAGGTTCATCTAAAAGAAGAAAATTGGAATTTGAAAGTACAAGCTTAAGGAGACTGATCCTGCACTTTTCCCCACCGCTGAGCTTGCTGATTTTTTTAAAAACGTCATCTTCTGAAAATAGGAAATGTCCCAGATAGCTTCTAATCTCTTTCACCGTAAGATCAGGATAAGTATCCCAAACCTCATCTAGTATTGTTTTATTCATATCCAGGTTCTTTTGTTCCTGATCGTAATATCCAAATACAACATTTTTGCCGATTAGTACATTTCCCGAAGATTGTCTTTCTTCTCCCAGTATTATTTTAAAAAGAGTTGTTTTCCCTATTCCGTTATCTCCTATTAAAGCCAACTTGTCTTCTCTTTTTAAATTTAAATTAATTCCTGAAAAAAGCTCTTTATCATTAAAGGATTTTGATAAATCCTCTATGATAAGTGCATCTCTTCCGCTTTTTATTTTCTCTTTAAATACTATTCTGTTTAGACCTTTATCCTCAACCGGTTTTTCCAATACTTCAACTTTATCAAGTCTCTTTTGACGGCTTTCTGCAGCTTTTATGCTTTTTTCTCTGTTAAAGGATCGGTATCTTTCAATTATTTCTTCCTGCCTGTTAATCTCAGTCTGCTGCTTGTTATAGGCTTTCAGCATTACAGAATAGTTTTTTCCCTTCTGTTTTATGTAAAAGGAATAATTTCCGCTGTACTCTATTATTTTGCCATTAACCATCTCAAAGGTTCTTTCGGTGATTTCATCTAAGAAAAACCTGTCGTGAGATATTAAAAGGATAGTTCCCTTATAGGACTTTAAATATTCCTCCAGCCACTCTATTGCAGGCAAATCAAGATGATTTGTAGGCTCGTCAAGAAGAAGAATATCAGGTTTAGTAAGCAGCAGTTTACTTAGAGCCAGCCTGGTTTTCTGACCTCCTGATAATATGCTTATTTTTTTAGTAAAGTCTTCTTCAAAGAATCCTAAGCCCTGGAGGACACGGCTTATTTCACCTTTATATGTATAGCCTCCTGATATCTTATATATTTCCTGGCTTTCTGTATATTTTTCTATTATTTTATTATGATAATCCTCTTTAGCTTCATCATAAGGGAGAGAAAGCTCAGTTTCTAAAGCTTTGATTTTTTTCTCTAATGATAAAAGATTGCTGAAGGGTGTCAGCATTTCTTCGTATATGGTATTATGGCTTCCAAGTGACAGATTTTGGCTTAAATATCCAAGAGTCTTCCCCTTGTCTATAAATATGTCTCCAGTATCATAATCAAGAGATTTGGTAATTATTTTAAACAGTGTTGATTTTCCGCTTCCATTACTTCCGATTAGTGAAACTTTTTCTCCTTCATTTATATTAAAGGAAACATCTTTTAAAATTTCATCAATACCAAAGGCCTTTGAAAGGTTTTTTACACTTAGTACTATCATTATTTCACCACCTAAAGGCTATTTACTCACATATTATAATAAATGAGTAACAGGCATAATTCAAGGATTAACTTTTAATGCATAAAATTTAAAATAGCGAATTTAAAGTGTTGTGTTAATTCAATTAATAATCTATAATTATAATAAGATAAATAATTAACACAGATGAATCAATATGAGGTGAAATAATGGATAATAAAAAGAATATTTCTATGGCTGTTATAAGGCGTCTCCCAAAATACCAAAGGTATTTGGGAGATTTAATGAATAAAGGTGTAGAGAGAATATCATCAAAGGAGCTTGGTGAAAAGATGGGCTTTACTGCTTCCCAGATAAGGCAGGATTTAAATAATTTTGGAGATTTTGGTCAGCAGGGGTATGGTTATAATGTAAAGGATCTTTCCAGAGAAATATGCACTATATTGGGAATAGACAGAAACTATAAGGTTGTTATCATTGGAGCTGGTAATATTGGTCAGGCCTTGGCAAATTACACCAGGTTTAGTAAACTGAATTTTCATATGTGCGGTATATTTGATGTAAATCCAAAGATTATTGGTCTTAAAATAAGGGATATAGAAATAAAGGATATAGACGAATTAGAAGGATTTTTAAAAGATACTCATATAGACATTGGCATAATAGCAACACCTATAGAAGCAGCCCAGAAGGTTGCAGATATACTTGTAGAAAATAATGTTATGGCTATTCTTAATTTTGCTCCTCTTGATTTAAACGTTCCTAAAAATGTAATAGTGCAAAATGTACATCTAAGTGAAAGTCTTCTCACACTAAGCTGTCTTTTAAACCAAAATAGCTAGCAATTCTTATGAATTGCTGCTTATTTTATATAGAGGTGATTTTATGCTTATAGAAACAGTTAAAAAGTATTACGGCAAAAGCTTTAACTTAAATTGTGCCGAAACTATTATTTATGCAGCTAATGAAGAATATAATTTAAATTTAAGCTGCGATGCTCTTAAAATGATGGCTTCCTTCGGAGGCGGCATGGGGATTGAGAGCATATGTGGTGCCATAACCGGATCGCTGTCTGTCCTTGGAATAATGTTTGTCAAAGAAAAGGGACATGAAAGTGATTTGATAAAAAGTTTGTCCAAGGAATTTTTCCGAAAGTTTGAAGCTGAATTTGGAACTAAAAACTGTGACGAGTTAAAAACAAAATATAGAAATGATGACATAAGATGCAGCAGGATGGTATATAAAGCTGCGGATATATTAGATGGAATAATAAATGAAAAAAAAGAGAAAAGAGTGAAGTAATGGATTTTAGTTATGCAGAAAGCTTTGAAAATTACATTATAGTAAAAGATATAAGAAACTTTGACCCCTATCAGGTATTTTCCTGCGGACAATGCTTCAGATGGAACAGAGAGGAAAACGGAAATTATATCGGTGTTGCCCATGGAAGGGTCATTGAAACAGAAAAAAAAGGAAATGATTTGTATTTATATAATACAAATAAGCAGGATTTCATAGATATATGGGCTGATTATTTTGATTTGTACAGAGATTATGGAGAAATTAAGGATAATCTTAAAAAAGATGAAATATTAAAAAAAGCTGTAAAGTATGGAGAAGGAATAAGAATATTAAATCAGGAACCTTTTGAGATGCTTATTTCATTTATTATATCCTCGAATAACAGGATACCAATGATAAAAAAGGTTATAGAAAATATTTGCGAGTCTTTTGGGGGAAAAATCAGTTATAAAGGGAAAATATATTATACCTTTCCAACTATTCCAGAATTGTCAGCAGCAGAAGAAGAAGATTTTAGAAACTTTAAAGCAGGCTTCAGGGCAAAATACATAAAAAATACCATAGATATGTTAAAAAATAGCCGGCAGGATTTAGATGTAATAAAAAAATGTAGCAGCTGCGAAGCCTTATCTCATATGCTTTCTTTTCCCGGTGTAGGGCTTAAAGTAGCAGACTGCATTATGCTTTTTTCTATGAAAAAAACAGATTCATTTCCTGTAGATGTTTGGGTAAAAAGGGCAATGAATTATTTTTATAAAACAGGAGATATATCCCTTAAAAAAATAAGGGAATATGCAGGAGATAAATTCGGGAACTTAGCAGGCTTTGCTCAGCAGTATCTATTCTTTTATATGCGGGAAAACAATATTAAGATATAATGCCAAAATATACTGGCATTATTTTTTTTTACTTGCAAATAATAGATTTGTTAGGAATTTGCTAAGTACTTTTGACCAATTTTTCAACTTTGCATTTTCTGTTATATGAGGTGGATTATGAAAAATAAATGGAAAACTTTCCTGTACATCTTGCTGCTTATTTTTTTTATAATAGCTCTTATTGCTTTCTCAAAAAGTAAGTATTATTCCATGTTTAAAGATCCTGAAAGCATGAAAGCTTATATTATAAGCTTTGGGAGATTAAGCGGTCTTGTATATTTTATAATTCATCTGCTGCAGGTTATAGTCTTTTTTCTGCCGGGAGAAGTGATAGAGATAGCGGGGGGGTACATCTTTGGCGTATATTTTGGCAGTTTATTATCTGTACTTGGAATACTCTCCGGAAGCTTCATTGCATACACATTAGGTAATTTTTTCGGAGTCAGGCTGATTCTAAAAATTATTCCTAAAAGCAGTATCGAATATTTTCATAAAAATTTTGGTAATAAATCAATAAATATGGCAATATTTATAGTATACCTTATACCTGGTATGCCTAAGGACGCCTTAGCGTATATCTGCGGCATTTCCAGTATTGCAAGACGTGACTTTTTAATCTATTCTTCTTTGGGACGAATTCCCTGTATTGTTATATCATCATATTTTGGAGAGAGACTGGGCAGTGGTGACTATAAAATGGTAATAACAATAACAGTAATTATGACAATACTATTTATACTAGGCATGATTAAAGGAGACAATATAATAAGAAAAATAACAAAAAAGAGGGTAAAATCAAGTAAATAGAAGGATAGATAAGATATATCAGCATAATAAGTTATATTGGCTATATTTTACACATTTCATGCACTATTTAAATTTGAAATTAATTATCTATTTAATTATTATATAAGTATTAGCACTCATAGGTGGTGAGTGCTAACAAAACGAAATAAATTTTAAAAATAGATTAGGAGGGGTATCAATGATAAAACCACTAGGTGACAGAATCGTTATCAAAAGAGTCGATGTAGAGGAAACAACAAAAAGCGGAATAATTCTTACTGGAGCCGCAAAGGAAAAGCCACAGGAGGCTTTGGTTGTTGCTGTTGGACCCGGAAAAGTTGAAAACGGAAACGAAATCAAGATGGAAGTTAAAGTTGGAGATAGGGTTTTATTCTCTAAGTATTCAGGAAATGAAATTAAATATGGCGAAGAAGAGTTAATAATCTTAAAACAGGACGATATTCTTGGAATTATAGAATAGTATAGGAGGAATTGAAAATGGCAAAAACAATTATGTTTGGTGAGGATGTAAGAAGAGCTATGCAGGCCGGAGTTGACAAACTAGCTGATACTGTTAAAGTAACTTTAGGACCTAAGGGAAGAAATGTTGTACTAGATAAGAAGTTCGGAGCTCCCCTTATTACAAATGACGGAGTTACCATTGCTAGAGAAATAGAATTAGAAGACGTATATGAAAACATGGGAGCACAGCTGGTTAAAGAAGTTGCTACTAAAACAAATGATGTAGCAGGAGACGGAACAACAACAGCTACACTTCTTGCTCAGGCAATAATCCGAGAAGGATTAAAAAATGTTACAGCCGGAGCTAATCCAATGCTGGTAAGACAAGGAATAAAGATGGCAGTAGACAAAGCAGTTGAAGAAATACAGAAGATATCAAAGCCTATAAACGGAAAAGAAGATATATCAAGAGTTGCAGCAATATCAGCTTCTGATGAAGAAATAGGGGCACTTATTGCAGATGCAATGGAAAAAGTAGGCAATGAAGGAGTCATAACTGTGGAAGAATCAAAATCCATGGGAACAGAATTGGATGTTGTTGAAGGTATGCAGTTTGACAGAGGATATTTAAGCTCCTATATGGTAACAGACACAGAAAAGATGGAAGCAGCTTTAGATGATCCTTATATCTTATTAACAGACAAGAAAATATCCAATATCCAGGAGATACTTCCTATATTAGAGCAGATTGTTCAGCAGGGCAAGAAGCTTCTTATAATAGCAGAAGATGTAGAAGGAGAAGCTTTAGCTACACTGGTTGTTAATAAATTAAGAGGAACATTTACCTGCGTTGCAGTTAAGGCTCCGGGCTTTGGAGACAGAAGGAAGGAAATGCTTTCAGATATAGCAACACTTACAGGCGGAGAAGTAGTATCAGAGGAACTTGGAAGAGAGCTTAAAGATGTTAAAATTGAAATGCTTGGAAGAGCAGAAAGCGTTAAAATATCAAAGGAAAACACAACTATAGTTAATGGAAGAGGAGAAAAATCCAAGATCCATGACAGAATAGCACAGATAAAGGCTCAAATAGAGGAAACAACCTCAGACTTTGACAGAGAAAAACTTCAGGAAAGATTAGCTAAGCTTTCAGGCGGAGTTGCTGTTGTTAAAGTTGGAGCAGCTACAGAGACAGAACTTAAGGAAAGAAAGCTGAGAATAGAAGACGCCTTAGCTGCTACAAAAGCTGCAGTTGAAGAAGGAATAGTTCCAGGAGGCGGAACAGCTTATATTGATATCATACCAGAGATAGAAAAGGTTACATCAACGGAATTAGATATTAAAGTTGGAATCGATATAATTAAGAAAGCTTTAGAAGAGCCGGTTAAGCAGATTGCTAAAAATGCCGGAGTGGAAGGTGCTGTAGTAATCGAAAAGGTTAAGAACAGCGCAAAGGGAATAGGCTACGATGCTCTTCGTCAGGTATATGTAGACATGATTAAAGTTGGAATAGTAGACCCAACCAAGGTAACAAGATCAGCACTGCAGAATGCTGCATCAGTTGCGGCTACTTTCTTAACTACAGAAGCTGCAGTTGCTGAAATCCCAGAAAAGAGCCCAGCACCAATGCCGGGAGCACCAGGAATGGGAATGGACGGAATGTACTAAAAAATATAAAGTTTAGTAAAAATAGTACCGCTGAAAGTCATTTTATGGTTTTCGGCGGTATTTTAATTTTAGATAAAATCCAAATGTTCTTCAATTGCTGCTAAAATGAGATGAGGTTAATATAGATATATTCACCTCTTAATAATGTATAAAAATGTAAGATATTATTTTTCAACATATTTTTGCAATAATATCTTCATTTTTTGATAATTTTAATTGACAAAATTCACTTTTTTAAATAAAATAGTTTTAATAAACACTCGTATAGACCCTGAATATGGCAGGGCGTTTCTACCGGAGACCTTAAAATTCCGTCTATGAGTGGATTTTTGTATTTACTAATTACTAAAGCTGCTATCCTGCAACTTTCAGCATACAAAATTCCATGGAGTTTTGTATGTTTTTTTTTAAGGAAATTGCATAATAAATTTTGGCTTATTTATATCTTGAAAATAACGAATTATCTACGCTTTTTTAAGATACAAAATAAATTTTCATAGTATGCAATTTTATAATTTTTATGGACAAATTATAAATAAGGAGTGATTTTATGGCAATTATTTTGAAACAGGCATATACTTTTGATGATGTTTTGCTTATTCCAAACAAATCGGAGGTACTTCCAAGAGAGGTATCACTAAAAACAATGCTTACTAAAAAAATAGCTCTTAATATTCCACTTATGAGTGCCGGCATGGATACTGTTACTGAGTCAAAGATGGCTATTGCTATGGCAAGAGAGGGCGGTATTGGAATCATTCATAAAAATATGTCAATTGAGCAGCAGGCTGTAGAGGTTGATAAGGTCAAAAGACAGGAAAATGGAGTTATAAAGGATCCTTTCTTTTTAGCTCCGGAAAATACTATTAAAGACGCTGATACTTTAATGGAAAAGTACAGGATTTCAGGAGTTCCTATCTGCATTGATGAAAAACTTGTTGGAATAATAACAAATAGGGATATCTTATTTGAAGAAGACCTCTCAAAAAAAATAAGTGAAGTTATGACAAAAGAAAATTTAGTGACTGCAAAGGAAGGAACTACCTTAGAGGAAGCTAAAAATATTCTTAAAACTCACAGAATAGAGAAGCTTCCATTAGTAGATGATGAATATAGACTTAAAGGATTAATAACAATAAAAGATATAGAAAAGGTTAGAAAATACCCAAATGCAGCAAAGGATTCCCAGGGAAGACTGTTATGCGGAGCAGCAGTTGGTGTTACAAAGGATATGATGGACAGGGTAGATGCTTTATATAAAGTTAAGGTAGACGTAGTAACACTAGATACTGCTCATGGACACTCATTAGGAGTATTAGAGGCAGTTAAAACGATAAAGGTAAAATACCCGGACCTTCAGGTAATAGCAGGAAACGTAGCTACCAGTGAAGCTGCTGTAGATTTAATAAAAGCCGGAGCTGACTGCATTAAAGTAGGAATAGGACCTGGATCTATATGTACAACAAGAATTGTAGCGGGAGTTGGAGTTCCTCAGCTGACAGCAGTTATGGATTGTGTTGAAGCAGCTGAGCCTTATGGCATTCCAATTATAGCAGACGGCGGTATTAAATTCTCTGGAGATGTAGTTAAGGCACTAGCAGCAGGGGCAAAGATTGCAATGTTGGGGTCCCTCTTTGCAGGCTGCGAGGAGTCACCTGGAGAAACTGAGATATTCCAGGGAAGAAATTATAAAGTATACAGAGGAATGGGCTCCTTATCTGCAATGGCACAGGGAAGCAAGGACAGATACTTCCAGGAAGGAAATAAGAAATTAGTTCCTGAAGGCGTTGAAGGAAGAGTTCCATACAAGGGGTTAGTAGCTGATACTATATTCCAGATGTTAGGCGGTATAAGATCAGGTATGGGATATTTAGGAGCAAAGGATTTAGAAAGCTTATATAAAAATTCAAAATTTGTTATCCAAACCAGTGCAGGGCTTAAAGAAAGTCACCCTCACAATATAAATATAACTAAAGAAGCACCTAACTACAGCATTTCTGTTTAGGAGGATACAATGGAAAAAGAATTAGTATTAGTTATAGATTTTGGAGGCCAGTATAATCAGCTTATTGCCAGAAGGGTAAGAGAAAACAATGTATACTGTGAAATAATTCCCTATGATACAGACATCAACAAGATAAAGGGAAGAAATACAAAGGGAATAATATTTACCGGAGGACCAAACAGTGTATATGGTGAAAATTCTCCTAAAATAGATAAAGAAATATTTTATCTTGGAATACCGGTCCTTGGTATTTGCTACGGAGCTCAGCTTATGAGCCACATTTACGGAGGAAAGGTAAAAAGTGCCAATATTAGAGAATATGGGAAGACAGAAATTAAATTAAATGTTCAATCAAAGCTTTTTAATGGAATAGAAGAAAATAACATATGCTGGATGAGCCATACAGACTATATATCAGATGCACCAGCCGGCTTTGAAATTCTTGCAAAATCAGGGAGCTGCCCGGTTGCTGCCCTTGGAAATGATGAAAAGAAACTATATGGAGTTCAATTTCATCCGGAGGTTGAGCATACTCCTTTTGGAAAGAAGATGCTTAGGAACTTCCTCTTTGACATATGCAATTTAAATGGAGATTTTAATATGTCCTCCTTTGCTAAGGAAAAAATAGCTGAGATTAAAAAACTGGCAGGAGATAAGAAGGTTATCTGTGCCATGAGCGGAGGAGTTGATTCCTCAGTTGCTGCTGTTCTAGTTCATAAGGCAATCGGCAAGAATCTTACCTGTGTATTTGTTGACCACGGCCTTCTCAGAAAAGATGAGGGGGATCAGGTAGAGAGAATATTTAAGAATCAGTTCGACATGAACCTGATAAGAGTAAATGCTAAGGACAGATTTTTAGGAAAGCTGAAGGGCGTTTCAGATCCTGAAAAAAAGAGAAAAATAATCGGAGAAGAATTCATAAGGGTATTTGAAGAAGAAGCAGGAAAGCTGGGAGATATTCAGTTTCTTGTTCAGGGAACCATATACCCGGACGTTGTTGAATCAGGAACTAAAACCTCAGCTAAAATAAAAAGCCATCACAATGTAGGAGGACTTCCTGAAGATTTATCATTTAAATTAATCGAGCCTCTCAGAGAGCTTTTTAAAGATGAAGTTAGAGAAGTTGGATATGAACTTGGAATACCAGAGGATATAGTTCAGAGACAGCCATTCCCGGGCCCAGGTCTTGGAATAAGAGTTCTAGGTGAAATAACAGAGGATAAACTGGAAATAGTAAGAGAAGCTGATGCTATATTCAGAGAAGAAATAAAAAATGCAGGTTTAGAAAGAAAGATCTGGCAGTACTTTGCCTGCCTTCCAAACATAGCTTCCGTTGGAGTTATGGGAGACGAAAGAACCTACTGCCACACCATAGCGCTGAGAGCAGTAACATCAAATGATGCTATGACATCAGACTGGGCAAGGATACCCTATGATGTATTAGACATAGTATCTCGAAGGATAGTAAATGAGGTTAAGGGAGTTAACAGAGTAGTATACGACTGTACCTCAAAGCCGCCGGCAACTATTGAGTGGGAATA
>JBAXYJ010000001.1:0-51689 GCA_041670885.1 Clostridiaceae bacterium | reverse complement strand
CAATTCAGCTTTTATCAGATCTCCAGTCAAATGTGGAGTATGAAAGAAGAGAGAGTATGAAAATGATAATTGAACAGGATAAGGCTAAAGAACATCTAGGCAATATAATGGATATGATTTCAGAAGACAGAGGTATTTTATCAGGTTATTCAAAAATTAAACAATCCGGTAATTCTAAAGACGTATATGATGACTTTGTAAAAGCATATAATTCTTATAGTAAATCAGCAGGGAAGCTTATAAATGAAACTAATAATTGGAATATAGTAAAAAGTGAAGTTAAATCCATGGATTCATATGGGAATCAGGTTATAGAGAAATTAGATACTATTATTAATATTTATAAAAATGAGGCATCTTATCAAAATAAACAAACCGGTATAATTTATAAAAATATTATTTCAAAAGTCATTTATATACTTGTGTTTACAATATTATTTTCCATTATTATAGTATACAGCTTAGTTTCTCTTATTAATAAGAACATTCTTAAATTAAAAAAGTCAGCTGAAGCTATATCTATTGGTGATGTTAATATTGATATTGAAAAAACAGATAGAAAAGATGAAATAGGTGAGCTTATTAATGCCTTTGCTGCTATGGCAGAAAACATTAAACAAGAGACTTTAATTACAAATAGTATTGCCAATGGTGATTTTGATGCTTATATTCAAATTAAATCCGATAAGGATGTACTGGGAATTGGATTATCTTCTACTATTTCAACAATAAAAACAATAGATGCGGATATAAGTAATGTAATTGAAAATGTTGAAAATGGAAATACAAAAGATAGAATTAATTTAGATTCATATGAAGGTGGATGGAAAGAATTAGCGGATAGAATAAATAAGCTTATAGATACATTTATGGCACCCCTTAATTTGACAGCTGATTATATTGAGAAAATCAGTACAGGAAATATTCCGGGAGAAATTACTGAAAACTATAAGGGTGATTTTAATAAAATAAAAAATAGTCTGAATAATTGTATTCATGTATTGAATGGGTTAATCAGTGAAACTGTTGAATTAACTGAGTCTGTTCAGGAAGGAAAGTTAAGTATAAGGGGAAATGTTGATAATTACAGCGGGGATTGGGGTAAACTTTTAGGGGAAATTAACAATTTAATTGGAGCCTTTAAACTGCCAATTGATTATGCAGCTCAGTATCTTTCTTCCTTAGGCCGCGGTGAGGTTCCCGGTAAAGTATCAGAATCCTTTAAGGGTGAATTTAAAATAATAACTGAAAACTTGGGATTTGTCAGAAATTCATTTTTAGAACTGTTTAATCAGACAAATGAACTTGCTAAGCAGGCTAAAGAAGGTAATTTGTCTTACAGAGCAGATACAAGTAATTTAAACGGAGCTTATTTGGAAATAGTAAATGGGATTAACCAGACTTTACATGAAATTATAAGCCCGGTACAAGAAACTTCAAAAGTTTTAGATGAGATTTCTAAAGGAAATTTAAACTCAAAAGTTATGGGGGAATACGATGGAGATTTTGCTATTTTAAAAATTTCAGTAAATGATACAGTTGCTGCATTAAGGGATATGATTGATGACATTAAAAATGTGCTCATTGAAATTTCAAAAGGAAATCTTAGAGTTGACATAGATAAAGACTATAATGGAAATTTTAGGGAAATATCTGATTCGTTTAAAATAATTGTGGAATTTTTAAATGACACATTAAAAAATATTGAAACAGTATCCAGACAGGTAGCTTCAGGTTCAAGGCAGGTATCCGATTCTTCCGAAGCTTTATCAAATGGAGCTTCTATGCAAGCAAGTTCTATTGAAGAAATAACTGCAGCAATTACTGAGATTACGGTTCAAACTGAGGAAAATGCTGCTTCAGCATCTAAGGCTCATAATATGACATTAGCAGCTAAGAAAAATATTGAAGCGGGGAAAATCCAAATGATGGATATGCTGAACGCCATGGAGGATATAAGTAAGTCTTCCAATACTATAGAAAAGATAATAAAACTTATAGATGAAATTGCTTTTCAAACAAATATATTATCACTTAATGCTGCTGTAGAGGCGGCAAGAGCAGGTCAGAATGGGAAAGGATTTGCAGTTGTGGCAGAGGAAGTCAGATTCTTAGCAAAAAAAGTAGCCGATGCAGTAAGTGAAACTTCAGTTCTTATTAATGAATCTGCAGGAAAAGTAAAAATAGGAAGGAATATAGCATCAGATACTTCTCAAACACTATTTAAAATTACAAAAGATGTTGAAAAAATTATAGACCTGGCTGGTACTATTAAAAATTCCTCAAATGAACAGGCCATAGGAATAGTTCAGATAAACCAGGCTTTAGAAGAAGTATCAAAGGTAACTCAGGCTAATACAGCTTCATCAGAGGAAAGCGCAGCAGCAGCAAGGGAACTTTCAAACCAAGCGAATGTGCTAAGTAAAAAAATAAATTTATTTAAAGTAAAGGAAAATCTGGATGATGAGAAAATAATAAAAATTATAGAGCTGATAAATAAGGGGAAAATGAATAAAGAGACAGCTGCGGATTTTAAAGTTCGGATATAAAATCATATATAAAAGCTCTGATTAACTGAAAATCAGAGCTTTATTGTTTTGAAATTAGGGAAAAAAGCTGAATTATTGAATCTAATTAAATATCTTAATAACTTTGCTGCTTCCAATTATTGATTTAGACTCTTTTTTTATATGGCTGGTAAATTCCGAAATATTTTTGCAGCCTGAAAAAACATTGAGCTTTCCATAAAAACCTGCAATAGATATTGTAGTTATGTTAAATAAAGCTGGATTTTCATTTCTGTCCTTAGAGCTTATATAACCTTTAATTCTGTCCTCTTCACTATAAAAATATGGTATATGCTTGTCGAATTCTGATAACAGTACATCACAAAATTCCGTACATTCATTAAATGTACATTTAATAGTACAGATAAAATCGTCTCCTCCTATATGACCTAAAAAACTACTGAATGGGAAAGATTTCATTAGGTATTTTTGTAATAAATCAGCTGTAAATTTAAGTATATTATCTCCATTTTCAAATCCGTATGTATCATTATAAGCTTTAAAGTTGTCTAAATCAAAATATAATACGCATTGTGGAATGTCAGTTGTGGTCAAATTATCTAATACTTCTTCTATAATATTATTTCCGGGAAGTTTTGTTAATGGATTTAAGCTCATTGCATAATTTCTTTCCAGTATGGTAGAAAATTCCAATAGATTTTTTATAGTTACTAATCCATAATATTTTGAATCTTTTTCTACCACTACGCAATCATAAGTCCTAGAATCTTCTCTTGACATTGCTAATTTGGAAACTTCATTTACAGGAGTTGAATAATTTACAATTAAGGGAGAAAAATCTGTTATTAAAGATACTGGCCTCTTAAAAAATACGGAATAGCCATACTGAGAAGCAATAGCAGAATCTAAAGTACTTCTCATAACTAAACCAACTGGCTTATCCCCTTGTACAATACAAACCCCTTTAGTTAAAGCATGGTTAATATATTCATTAACTGTATTACAAGAATCCTGAGGAGAAAAAGCTTTCTCAAAGGTGCAGATTTCTCCTATAACTCGATTTAAGTAATTCAATTTATTTTTTTTAAGTTTATTTTGTTTTTTTATAAAATCTATGCATTCAGCTTTAATAGGAAGAAAATCGCTGGCGGGCTTTTGAATATAGTATCCCTGACCGGCATAAACATTTAAATCTATTAACATGGCTAATTCTTCTTCACATTCTATTCCTTCAGCAATTAACTTAATAATAGTTGAATCCGCAAAGGTAACAAGAGCCTTTATTAATGCCTGCTTAAAGGGATCTTTATGAATATCTCTGATTAAGCTGATATCAATTTTAACATAATTTGGTTTAATTTCAGCTAGTGTTGTAAGTCCTGAATATCCGGCACCAGTATCATCTATGGCAATTTGATAACCTTGATCTGTATAATTGTTTAAGGCTTTTCTAAAGCAATTATAATCTTGTATAGCAGTTTTTTCTGTTATTTCAAATATTATAGAAGTAGGAGGTATATTATGTCTGCTTAAAAAATTTTTAGTAAACCCTCTCTTAAAATTTTCATCACTAAATATTAAAGGATCTACATTTAAAAATAACAGCTTGTCATTAGTTATATTTTTAGCTTTTTCCAATGCCTTAACTCTGCATAAGGATTCTAATTCCCAGGATTTATTATTATTTTCTGCTGCAGAAAATAATTTATCAGGATATTGCAGGGATGAATTTTCAGGACCGCGGCTTAATGCTTCATACCCAATGACAGATGCATTTTCTAAAGATATTATTGGCTGAAAAACTGATGTTATTGCACCTGTTTCCAAAATCATTTCCAGTTCTTTTAAATCTTCCATATAATATACTCCTCAATTGTACAATTAAATTTTGTTTATAATAGAAATATAACATCTTATTATTATAATTAATGCAAGAAGATGTTAAATATGAGTTAAGAATTATAGAATGATTCTTAATAAATGTATTTATTATTTTTTAAGGATGCGTTTATTAGTATTTATATGGCAGACAATGAAATAATTAAAAAGAAATACAGCAAAGAAGCAAATTTTATCATTGTTAACTATTAAATTACCTTCTGTTAATAAAATTTAACCTTCAGGAAATAATAAGATAATAAAAGAATCTTAATATTATAAGTAAGACAAAATTAGATTTTTGGAGGTAAAGGATGAATCTAAAAAAAGTTTGGGCTTTTGCAGCAGCTATGTTATTAATATCAGCAACAGCTATATTTGCCGGCTGCGGAAAAAATTCAGCTGGAAATGCTTCTGGAACATCAGGAAGCATTATAATTTTAGGCTCAACTGCACTTCAGCCGTTAGCAGAACAGACAGCTAAGGATTATATTGCTAATAATCCTAAAGCTTCTATAAATGTTCAGGGTGGAGGAAGCGGTGCTGGTATTAATCAGGTATATTCCGGATCTGCTCAAATAGGAATGTCTGATGTAACAGCAATAGAAAAATTAAAAGATGAAGCTACAGCAAAAGTATTAGTTGATCATAAGGTTTGTATAATTGGTTTTGCCGTAGTGACCAGTAAAGATATCAAAATAAACACATTAACAAAAGTTCAAATTCAGGATATATTTACAGGAAAAATAACAAATTGGAAGGACTTAGGTGGGGATGACCAGCAGATTAATGTTATAAACAGAACAAAATCTTCAGGAACCAGAGCTGCATTTTTAAATACTGTTATGGATAAAATCGAAGAAAATGAAAATCTTGGAACTGTACAGGATTCATCAGGTGCAGTCAGAACTGCTGTTAAAGCTAATAAAGGATCTATAAGTTACTTAGCATTGTCTTACTTGACCGGAGATGTAAAAAGCGAGTTAAATATTATTAAAATAGATGAAATCGAAGCGTCAAAGGATAACATAGTAACAAAGAAATATCCCTTCTGGTCTTTTGAACATATGTACACAAAAGGAGAAGCCAGTGGTCTTACTAAAGCATTTATAGATTATATGGTAAGTGATAAAAATAAATCTGCAGTAGAAAAGCTTGGATATATTCCTATATCAGATGTGAAATAGAATAAGCAGGCAAAGCTAAGTTTGGCCTAAATTTCATAAAAACTGAAATTTTAATTAATATTAAAGGAATGATAATATGAAAGGTAATACATATAAGAATATAAAAAATGAATATGTTGGCAGAAGTTATGCAATGTTCTGCGGTATACTTATAGTTTGCTTAACTTTAGCTATAATAATTTTTTTAGGATATAAAGGTATTAATACATTTACAAAGGAAAAATATTCAATTATTAAATTTTTATTAAGCTCAAACTGGAAACCAGATGCAGAGATTCCGGAGTTCGGATCCCTTATATTTATTTTAGGTTCCATATTTGTATCCATTGGTGCAATAATGATTGCAGCACCAGTAAGTATCGCCTTAGCTATTTTTATTAATTTTATATCACCAAAACTAGGGAAAAAGGTTATTTTACCCTCTATGGAACTCTTTGTTGGCATACCTTCTGTTGTATACGGGTGGATAGGCATTTCAGTTTTAGTTCCAATTCTTAAAAATTTATCTGGCGGGATTGGTTTTAGTCTGCTGGCAGGAATTATTGTACTAAGTATTATGATAATGCCAACAGTAGCTTCTATTTCCTCAGATGCATTAAAGACCATTCCAAGGGATTATCTGGAGGCTTCCTATGGA
This sequence comes from Clostridiaceae bacterium, assembly GCA_041670885.1. Classification (GTDB taxonomy): domain Bacteria; phylum Bacillota; class Clostridia; order Clostridiales; family Clostridiaceae; genus JAJBWD01. Next base: position 45,459 of record JBAXYJ010000001.1, on the reverse strand, counting down.
CTTGGAGCTACCAGATGGCAGACAATAAAAAAAGTTATTGTCCCGGCAAGCAAGACAGGAATATTAACAGGCATAGTTTTAGGCTTAGCCAGAGCTTTTGGTGAGGCTTTAGCTGTTCAAATGGTTATAGGAAATACTTTAAAGATGCCATTTAATTTATTTAAGCCTACTGTTACTTTAACATCTGCAATTACAATGGATATGGCTAATACAATAGATGGAACTCCGTATAATGATTCACTTTGGTCTCTTGCTTTACTGCTACTGATAATATCATTTATTTTTATTTTAATAGTTAGAATTATAGGAAAAAGAGGTGAAATAAAATGAATAATAAATTAGCAGATAAAATTTGGACTATAGTATTTTATATTATTTCCGGATTAGTAGTTTTACTTCTTTTTTCGTTATTATCAATTATACTATACAGAGGCTTATCTTCTTTAAATTTAACATTTTTAACTACTGGAGCAAAGTTTGGAGAAGCAGGCGGAGGAATAGCACCTCAGCTTTTTAATTCTTTTTATATGCTGTTTATAGCTCTTATAATTTCAATTCCGCTTGGTGTTGGTGCGGGAATATATTTAGCTGAATATGCTAAAGATGGCGTATTTATAAATATTGTCAGGCTTTGTATTGAAACCATGGCATCACTTCCGTCCATCGTAGTAGGTTTGTTTGGACTTTTAATATTTGTTAATCTTACAGGTTTGGGCTTCACACTTCTTTCCGGAGCTTTAGCAATAACAATTATTAATCTTCCATCACTGACAAGGGTTTCTGAAAATGCCATAAGGGATGCCGGAAGACATGTAAAAGAAGCTAGTCTTGGTATTGGTGCCACCAGATTCCAAACAATCTGGAAAGTAATACTGCCTGCAGCTATGCCTCAGATATTAACAGGTGTAATATTAGCTGCCGGAAGAATATTCGGAGAGGCTGCTGCTCTTTTATATACGTCAGGAATGAGTGCCCCTCCCCTGGACTTTAGCTTAAGTAATTTATTTACTGTAAACAGTCCGTTCAGTCTTTTAAGGCCTGCGGAAACACTGGCAGTATATATATGGAAACTTAACTCTGAAGGAATGGTAGTAGATGCCACAAAAATAGCAAATGGAGCATCGGCAGTTCTTGTAATTATGGTATTATTATTTAATTTATCTGCCAGATTAATTGGTAATAAAATTTATAAATCATACAGTGGAAAGTAAAATTGAAAAAGAAAATTATGCATTTTCTTAAATGGAGGTAAAATGAGCATAATAGAGGTAAAAAATTTAAATTTGTATTATGGTGAAGTTCAGGCACTTAAAAATATTAATATAGAAATTGATAAAAATACCGTTACAGCGCTGATAGGACCCTCTGGCTGTGGTAAGTCTACATTTTTAAGAACAATAAACAGGATGAATGATTTAATTTCAAGTGTCAAAATAACAGGCAGAATTTTCTATGATGGAGAAAACATATATGATCAAAATTATGATATTATAGAATTAAGAAAGAAAGCTGGAATGGTATTTCAAAAACCAAACCCATTTCCTATGTCTATATATGATAACACAGCATATGGACCAAGAATTCATGGAATAAAAAATAAAAAGGTACTGGATGAAATTGTTGAAAAAAGCTTAAAAGGTGCTGCTGTATGGGATGAGGTAAAGGATAGACTCAAAAAAAGCGCATTAGGATTGTCCGGAGGTCAGCAGCAAAGACTTTGCATAGCAAGAACTCTATCTGTTGAACCGGAAGTTCTTTTGATGGATGAGCCTACATCTGCGCTGGACCCGGTATCAACTTTAAAAATTGAAGAGCTGATGGATCAGCTTAAGAAAAATTATACAGTAGTAATTGTAACTCATAATATGCAGCAGGCAGGAAGAATATCGGACTATACTACATTTTTTCTAAATGGAGAAATAGTTGAAAAAGGGAAAACTGAAGATATTTTTTATAAACCCAGGGATAAGAGAACAGAGGATTATATAACAGGAAGATTTGGTTAGGAGGGATATTATGACAAGAAGCTCAATAGATACAAGCATTGAAAAATTAAGAAATGATTTAGCTCAAATGGCAGATAAGACTAAACTGCAAATTAAAAACAGCATAGATGCTTTAGTTAATAAGGACGGAGAACTAGCTGAGCAGGTTATATTAAAAGATGATATATTAGATAAAAGTCAAAGAGAAATAGAGGATAAATGTATAAGACTTATAGCAACTGAGCAGCCTATGGCCATTGACCTTAGAACAGTATTTACCATATCTAAAGTCACAGCAGACTTAGAGAGGATGGCAGATTACGCTGTTGATATTGCAAAAATAACACTAAGGCTTAAAGATGAGGATTATATAAAACCACTTATTGATATTCCTAAAATGTCAAAGATAGTAGCAGAGATGATAATAGAATCAGTTGATGCCTTTACTAAAAAAGATGTTATAAAATCCTATAGGATATGCAAAATGGATGATGAAGTAGATGAGTTATATAGAAAAGTTTTCTCAGAGCTGTTAATTATGATGTCAAAGGATATAACGATTCAAAATAGAGCAACTCAGCTGCTGTTTGTAATAAAATATTTAGAAAGGGTAGCAGATCATGCTACAAATATTTGTGAAGGAACCATATACCTGGTAACAGGTGAATATGAAGCTTTAAATGATTAAACCTCTTCGGAGGTTTATTTTATTGACGAAAATAATTAAATAATGTTAATATACATAGGTACAATAGAATAATAATGCCAAAATTTCCTGTAAAGGAGGCTAATTATGAAAAATAGAATATCCAGAGTTTATAATGGAAGCATAGCAGAGGAAGTTGACATAAAACCAGGTGATTACCTGATAAAAATAAACGATAAAGATATAAATGATATTTTAGATTACAAATTCTTATCTTCAGATGAAAATATTTTATTAGAGATAGAAAAAGAAAATGGTGAGACATGGGAGATACCTGTTGAGAAGGAATTTGGAGAAGATCTTGGTATGGAGTTTGATGAATTCCTATTAGATAAAGCTAAATCCTGCAGCAACAAATGTATATTTTGTTTTATAGATCAGCTGCCAAAGGGAATGAGAAAGAGCTTATATTTTAAAGATGATGATTCCAGGCTTTCATTTCTTCAGGGAAATTTCATAACACTGACTAATCTTTCAGATTATGATTTAGACAGAATAATAGAATATAAGATAAGCCCTATTAATGTATCAGTGCATACTACAAACAGTCAGCTTAGAATAAAAATGCTTAATAACAGATTTGCAGGTAATATATTAGAAAAAATTAAAAAATTAGTTCAGGGAGGCATTAAAGTAAACTGCCAGATAGTATGCTGCATAGGGTATAATAATGGAAAAGATCTGATAAAAACAATTGAGGATTTATATCCACTATATCCCGGGGTAATGAATCTGGCAGTAGTTCCCTTTGGAGCTTCAAAACACAGGGAAAATCTTACCAAAATTCCACTCTATGATAAGAGAAGCAGCCAAGCTGAAATAGAAAATGTAAAGATTCTTCAGGGAAAATATTTAAGAGAAATAGGGACTCCATTTGTAAGGCTTTCAGATGAATTTTATATAAAAGCTGAGGTAAAATTCCCGGATAAAGATTTCTATGGAGAATATGAGCAGATTGAAGACGGAATAGGCATGATTTCTTTCTTTAGAGAAAATATAGAAAGTAATATAGAAAATTTAAAAAAAGGAAGGGGAAGTTTCACAATAGTGACTGGACTGCTCTCTTATAATGAGATGGTGGATTTAAAACTTAAAATTCAAAATAAAAACCCGGAAATTTTAATAAATGTAGCTAAAATTACTAATAATATATTCGGAGAAAATATTACAGTTTCCGGACTTCTTACAGGGACTGATATTATTAAGCAGCTGAAGGATACTGAAATTAATGAATATATTATACTGCCCAGTAATTTGGTAAGAAGAGACTATGAAGTAAAAGACTATAAAGAACTGGTTTTATTAGATGACTGCAAAATAATTGACATAGAAAATAAATTAGAAAGGCAAGTAATACTTACAAATTACAATGGAGAAGACTTTATTGAATTAATAAACGAAAGGCTTAAGGAGGAATAAAAATGAGTAAACCAATAGTAGCAATAGTAGGAAGACCAAATGTTGGGAAATCTACATTATTTAATAAATTAGCAGGATCCAGAATTTCAATAGTTCAGGATACACCAGGTGTTACCAGAGACAGAATTTATGCAGAGGCGGAATGGCTTAACAATAAATTTACAATAATAGATACCGGCGGAATAGAGCTGAATACCGAGGATGTAATATTAAAGCAAATGAGGCTGCAGGCAGAAATTGCAATAGATACAGCCGATGTTATAATGTTTTTAGTTGATGGCAAAGAAGGACTTACACCAGCAGACAAAGAAGTTGCCGAAATGCTTAGAAAGAGCAAAAAACCAATAGTTCTTGTGGTTAACAAGATAGATAAATTAAAAGATGAAATGAATATATATGAATTTTATAATTTAGGAATTGGAGAACCCATAAGCATATCTTCTTCTCAGGCTCTAGGGCTTGGTGATATGTTAGATGAAATAGTCAAAAATTTTAAATCCCCCGGAGAATATGAAGAAGATAGTGACAGGATAAAAATTGCTTTTGTAGGAAAGCCTAATGTAGGCAAATCATCTCTTATAAATAAACTTTTAGGAGAGGAAAGAAATATAGTAACCGATATACCCGGTACAACCAGAGATTCCATAGACAGCTACTTAGATACAGAAGAGGGCAGCTTTACACTTATAGACACCGCAGGACTTAGGAGAAAAAGCAAGGTTAAGGAAGAAATAGAAAGGTACAGCGTAATCAGGACTTTAGCTTCAGTAGAAAGAGCAGATGTGTGCATACTTATGATAGATGCTGAGGAAAATATATCAGAGCAGGATGAAAAAATTATAGGGTATGCCCATGATTTAGGCAAGGCAATTATGGTAATAGTAAATAAATGGGATCTTATTGAGAAAGATACAAACACAGTTAATGAATTTAGCAGAAAAATTCAAGGAAATCTTTCCTTTATGTCCTATGCACCATTTTTATTTATATCAGCTAAAACCGGCCAGCGTGTAAATAAGGTTCTGACCATAGCAGGCAAATGCTTTACTAATTATTCAAGGAGAATATCAACGGGAATATTAAATGAAGTTATAAGTAAAGCCATACTTATGAATGAGCCCCCACTTGTTGGTCTTAGAAGGCTTAAGATTTTATATGTAACTCAGGTCAGCATAAAACCTCCTACATTTGTATTTTTCGTAAATGATAGAGAGGCAATTCATTTTTCATATCAAAGATATTTAGAAAATCAATTAAGACGAAGCTTTGATTTTGAAGGAACAGGAATAAAACTTATATTCAGAGAGAAGGATAAAAAAGATGTGTAATACTATTGCTTTTTTAGGTGCAGGAAGCTTTGGTACATCTCTTTCAATACTGCTGGCAAATAAAAATAATAGTATAAAAATATGGGATAGAAATGAAAATGTAGTAAATGGGATTAACAATTTTCATAGAAATATTAAATATATAAAAGATCAGATAATGCCAGACAGTATTACAGCTGCAGTAAGTATTAAGGATGCAGTATCAGGAGCAGATTATATAGTATTTTCTGTACCTTCTGATGCAATCAGAGAAGTAGCAAATAAGGCAAAAGCATATATTAATAAAGATCAGATAATAATAAACATTTCTAAAGGAATAGAAGACAATACATTTTTAAGAATATCACAGGTTATAAAAGAAGTATATCCTGAAAACAGTATAGTTGTTTTATCCGGCCCAAGTCATGCTGAAGAAGTAGTTAAAAAAATTCCAACTGCAGTGGTAGCCTCCTCTTTTAATGCAGAAGCATCTGTTAATGTACAGGATTTATTTGGAGAAGATTATTTCAGGGTATACACTAATGATGACTTAGTTGGAGTCGAAATCGGAGGTGCAGTAAAAAATATTATAGCATTAGCTGCAGGAGTATTAGATGGAATCGGCTATGGAGATAATTCAAAGGCAGCACTGATGACAAGAGGTTTATCTGAGATAATAAGGATAGGTGAGCTTTTAGGAGCAAAAAGAGAAACATTTTCAGGTCTTACCGGTCTTGGAGATTTAATTGTAACCTGTACCAGTATGAACAGCAGAAACAGAAGGGCAGGAATATTAATAGGTCAGGGATTCAAAAAGGATGAAGCAGTTAATAAAATAGGAATGGCAGTTGAAGGAATAACTGCCTGCAAAGCCTTCTACCATTTAAAAGAAAAATACAAAGTAGATATGCCTATAACAGACTCTCTTTATAATGTTCTATTTAATGGTAAAGATCCTAAAGAGGCTGTTTATCAGCTTATGATAAGAGAAAAAAAATCTGAAATGTAATTTCTTCTTAGTATATTTTAATAAAAATCTAATATATATATATTGTTAGAATTCTATATTGGAGGATATTGTGGAAGATTACAATATATATCATGAAATAGCAGAAAGAACCCAGGGAGACATATATGTTGGTGTAGTAGGTCCGGTAAGAACAGGTAAATCTACATTTATTAAGAGATTTATGGAACTTATGGTTATACCAAACATTGATAATGATTATAAAAAAGAAAGGGCAAAAGACGAACTTCCTCAAAGTGCTTCAGGTAAAAGCATTCATACCACAGAGCCTAAATTCATCCCTAATGAAGCTGTTGAGATAAACCTTCAGAATAATACGAAATTCAAGGTTAGAATGGTAGATTGTGTTGGTTATATAGTAAAGGGAGCATTGGGCTACAAAGAAGGGGAAACGGCTAAAATGGTTTCAACGCCCTGGTATGAAAATGAAATTCCTTTTGAAGAAGCAGCAGAATTGGGAACTAAAAAGGTAATAAATGATCATTCAACTATAGGTCTTTTAGTTACCACAGACGGAAGTATAACAGATATTGAAAGAGAGGATTATATTGATGCAGAAGAGAGAGTAGTAAAGGAACTTAAAAATATAAATAAGCCATTTATTATTCTTTTAAACAGCAAAATTCCGGAATCACCGGATACAATAGAATTGGGGAGAAATCTGGAAGCAAAATATGATACTCCGGTTCAAATTATAGACGTTCTTAATATGAAAGAGAAAGATATTAATCTGGTATTTGAAAGCATATTGAAAGAATTCCCTGTAAGCGAGGTATGCCTCAATGTTCCATCCTGGATTGAAAAATTAAATAAAAAGCACTGGCTTAAGGAAAATATAATAAAAGAAATAAAAGGTATATGTACCAGTGTAAATAAAATCAGAGATATAAAGAAATGGACAGAAATCTTTAGCAATACCGAGTATATTATGGATACAAGAATATCATCAATGAATATGGGAGATGGAACCACCAGCATTGATATAGTCCCTGAAAAGCACTTATTTTATAGAATACTGGGGGAAGTATGCGAATCGGAAATAAAAGATGAAAATCAGCTTCTTACTATGATGTCAGTAATGCATCAGGCAAAAAAAGAATTTGACAAAGTTGCAGAAGCATTAAGAGATGTAAGAGAAACCGGATACGGCTTAGTTGCACCAGAGCTTAAAGAGATGAAATTAGAAGAGCCTAGAATTGTTAAACAGGGAAATAGTTATGTAGTTAAATTAAAGGCCTCAGCTCCTTCTCTTCACTTTATAAAAGCAGATATAGAAACTGAAATATCTCCGATAATGGGTTCGGAAAAGCAAAGCGAAGAGCTGGTAAGTTCACTTTTAGAGCAGTTTCAAAATGATCCTCAGAAAATATGGCAGAGCAATATGTTTGGAAAATCCCTGGAGGGCTTAGTTAAAGAAAATATGCAAAATAAATTATATAAAATGCCGGAAGATGTTCAAATAAAAATCCAAAAAACTTTGGAAAAAATAATTAATGAGGGAAATGGCGGCTTAATCTGCATAATCCTATAAATGAAGGAAAATTCAAAAATTAATTTTTTCCACATTTTTAATTGGAAAAACCAGCCGAAAGGTAATTATGCAATTCCCTTAAATATAAGCCTTAGGGAATCCTAAGGCTTGCCTATTGATTAAATAAAAATAAATGATATAATATATTTGTTATCTGGGTGTAGCGCAGATGGTAGCGTGCATGAATGGGGTTCATGAGGTCGCAAGTTCAACTCTTGTCACCCAGACCAAAAATCCGCCAGCAAAAGCTGACGGATATTTTTATAGATTTTTTTCGTACTGCTCAATCATCTTTTTTACCATTTCACCGCCTACTGAGCCGCATTCTCTTGAAGTTAAATTACCATTATAATCACTAAAGGGAACGTTAAGTTCTTGAGCTACTTCCATCTTAAACTTGTTAAGACCTTTTCTTGCTTCCGGAACTAATTTTCTGTTTGTCATATATAACGCCTCCTTTGATTATTTTATACGAAAACTGTATTTCACAATTTCCTTACTAATAGTTTAACCAGAAGGAGCATTTTTATATTATAAAAATATTTACAGAATAGAAATTAAATAGGCAGATTTCTCTGCCTATTCATTATTTACTTTGTATTCCTTTTTCGTATGACTCGATCATTTTTCTAACCATTTCTCCACCAACTGAACCATTCTCTCTTGAAGTTAAGTTTCCGTTGTATCCATCTGTTAAGCTAACCCCAAGTTCTCTTGCTGTTTCCATCTTGAACTGATTTAATCCTTTTCTAGCTTCTGGAACAACTTTCTTATTTGCCATTTGTTTTTTCCCTCCTTTTTTTATTTGGTATTATTAATTTAACCAATTTTCAAATAGTTATTATAGTGGATGTTTGGGATTTATGGTTAAAATATCTTATTTAATTAAAAATTTAGTTTTAGTATTAACATTTTAAATTTTTTTATGAAATATTTATATAATTTCTTTAAATATATTTAAAAATATCATTCTTTAGTATATTATAAAAATGTTAATAAAAATTTGAGGTGATTGTATTGAAGAAGATTATTATGACTGGAGGAGGAACAGCAGGCCATGTTATTCCGAATCTGGCTCTTATTCCTGAACTTAAAAAACTAGGTTATGAAATAGTCTATATAGGATCTATAGATGGTATAGAAAAAAAATTAATAGAGAAAAAGAACATAAAATATTATGGGATAGAGACCGGTAAGCTAAGAAGATATTTTGATATTAAAAATTTCAAAGATCCTTTTAAAGTATTTAAAGGAATTTCAGAAGCTTCCCGAATTATAAAAAATGAAAAACCGGATGTAATTTTTTCAAAAGGAGGATTTGTATCGGTTCCTGTAGTTATTGGAGGCAAATTAAATGGTATTTCTGTAATTGCCCATGAGTCAGATATAACTCCGGGATTAGCTAACAAGATAGCTGAGCCCTTTTGTAAAAAGATATGCCTTACATTTCCTGAAGCACTTAGCAGCATAAAAAAAGGCAAGGGTATAATAACCGGAACTCCAATAAGAAGAGAGCTGAGAGAAGGAAGTAAACTTATAGGGAAAAACCTTTGCAAGTTTCCTGAGGAAAAGAAAGTTTTGATGGTTATTGGAGGAAGTCAGGGATCTAGAGCAATTAATACAATAATACAAAATAATATTAAGGATTTGCTGAAAAGCTACAATATAATACATGTCTGCGGCAGAGGAAATATTGATAATAATTTAACAGATATAGAGGGCTATAAGCAATTTGATTATGTAGATGAAGAGCTGCCTGATTTGATGAATTATGCTGAATTTTTCATATCAAGAGCAGGCGCCAATACCATATTTGAGCTTTTATATCTTAGTAAGCCAAATATTCTGATTCCATTATCTAAAAAGGTTAGCAGGGGAGATCAGATTTTAAATGCTGAATCCTTTAAAAAGCAGGGTTTCAGTATGGTTATAGAAGAAGAAAGTCTTAATTATGAAAAATTAAAGAAAAGTTTAACTGAGCTTGCTTTAAAAGAATATTACTATATTAATAATATGAAAAAGAGCCCTATTTCAAATGGTGTTGAAAATGTAATTAAATTAATAAAACAGTATAGCTAAGAAGTTCACTAATCATGTAATTTTCTAAATTGTATAAATATTTCAACGATTAAATTTTTAAAAAAAATTTACTTATAATAGATTTTATTGTATATTATTAGTGTAAGCTGGTTAAGAAAATGTTAATAAACGGGTTAATATTATCTAACAACTTAATTATAGATAAAATATTTAGAAAGAAGGGATTATCAGTGGGCAAAAAGTTCAAAACAATGGATGGTAATACTGCTGCTGCCTATATATCTTATGCATTTACAGATGTTGCAGCAATATTTCCAATAACTCCATCATCTCCAATGGCTGAGCATGTAGATGAGTGGGCAGCAAAGGGGCAGAAAAATTTATTTGGCCAAACTGTAAAGGTTATGGAAATGCAGTCAGAGGGTGGTGCAGCAGGCGCTGTTCATGGCTCACTTCAAGGTGGAGCATTAACAACCACATATACAGCTTCCCAGGGATTATTACTTATGGTTCCTAATATGTACAAGATAGCAGGTGAATTATTACCAGGAGTATTTCATGTAAGTGCAAGAGCACTGGCTGCAAATTCATTAAATATTTTTGGAGATCATCAGGACGTTATGTCAACAAGGGCAACAGGATTTGCACTTCTTGCAGAAAACAACGTTCAGGAAGTAATGGATTTAGCCGGAGTTGCACATTTAGCAGCTATTAAATCAAGAATTCCATTCTTAAGCTTTTTTGATGGATTTAGAACCTCTCATGAGATTCAAAAGGTTGAAGTTGTTGAATATTCTGATCTTGAAAAACTTCTTGATAAAGAGGCAGTTAAAGCATTCAGAGATAGAGCATTAAATCCAGAGCACCCGGTAACAAGAGGAACTGCTCAAAACCCAGATATCTACTTCCAGGAGAGAGAAGTAGTAAATCCTTATTACAATGCTGTACCTGAAATAGTTGAAGGATATATGGATGGAATAAACAAGATTACAGGAAGAGATTATCATATATTCAACTATTATGGAGCAGAGGACGCTGACAGAATAATAATAGCTATGGGTTCAATTTGCGATACAATAGAAGAAACTATAGATTATTTAAATGCACATGGTGAAAAAGTTGGATTATTAAAGGTAAGACTTTATAGACCTTTCTCAATAAAGCACTTCTTAAGCTATGTTCCAAAGTCTGTTAAGAAGGTAGCAGTTTTAGATAGAACAAAGGAACCAGGATCAGCAGGAGAACCATTGTATTTAGATGTAAGAAATGCATTCTATGAGAGTCAGATAAGACCGGTTATTGTTGGCGGAAGATACGGATTAGGATCAAAGGATACATTACCTTCTCATATTTTAACAGTTTATGAAAACTTAAAGAAAGAAGAGCCTAAAAACGGATTTACAATAGCAATAACTGACGATGTAAACCATAGCTCACTTCCAGTTGAAAAGATAATTAATACAACTGTTGAAGGAACTAAAGAATGTAAGTTCTGGGGTCTTGGATCAGATGGTACTGTTGGGGCTAACAAGAGTGCTATAAAGATAATAGGAGACCATACAGACATGTATGCTCAGGGATATTTCTCCTATGATTCAAAGAAATCCGGCGGAGTTACTATATCTCACTTAAGATTTGGAAAGAAGCCAATTAAATCTCCATATCTTATAAGCAATGCTGATTACATAGCATGTCATAATCAGTCATATGTTTATAATTATGATGTTACTGCAGGCTTGAAAGATGGAGGGAAATTCCTTCTTAACTGTGTATGGGATAAAGAAGATGTTGAGAAACACCTGCCAGCAAATGTTAAGAGAAATTTAGCAAAGCATAATATTGAGTTCTATACAATAAATGCCGTTAAAATAGCTCAGGAAATAGGTCTTGGCGGAAGAATCAATATGATAATGCAGTCTGCTTTCTTTAAGCTGGCTAATATTATTCCGGTAGAAGATGCAGTTAAGTATCTTAAAGATTCAGTTGTAACAAACTATGGCAAAAAAGGTCAAAAGGTTATTGATATGAATAACGCTGCCATAGATAAAGGAATTGATTCAATAGTTAAAATAGAATTTCCAACTGCCTGGGCTGATGCAAAAGACGAAAAAGCAGCAGAAAAAGAAGTTCCTAAATTTATAAAAGAAATACTGATTCCAATGAACAGACAAGAAGGAGATAAGCTTCCTGTAAGTAAGTTTATTGGAATGGAAGACGGAACATTCCCAGCCGGTACTTCCAAGTATGAGAAGAGAGGAATAGCAGTTAATGTTCCGGAATGGCAGATGGATAATTGTATACAGTGTAATCAATGTTCATATGTATGCCCACATGCTGTTATCAGACCCTTCTTACTTACAGCTAAGGAACTGGAAAATGCTCCGGCTGGATTTAAGGCAGTAAAAGCTAAGGGCTTAAAGACAGAAGAAGAAATGAATTTCACAATGGTAGTTTCTACTTATGATTGTACAGGATGCGGCAACTGTGCAGAAGTTTGTCCAGCACCTAACAAAGCTTTAATAATGAAGTCATTTGAATCACAATTAAAAGGACAGGAGAGTTTTGATTATTCTGTTGAATTGCCGGAAAAAGCTAACCCAATGAACAAAACCTTAGTTAAGGGAAGTCAATTTGAAAAGCCTCTGTTTGAGTTCAGCGGAGCTTGTGCAGGATGCGGAGAAACTCCATATGCTAAGCTTCTAACCCAGTTATTTGGTGATAGAATGATGATAGCAAATGCTACAGGCTGTTCTTCAATATGGGGAGCATCAGCACCATCAACACCATATACAAAGAATCAATGTGGAAAAGGACCTTCTTGGGCTAACTCATTATTTGAAGATAATGCAGAGTTCGGTTTAGGTATGTACTTAGGAGTACAGCAGAACAGATCAAAATTAATTGACCTTGTAAACAAAGCAAAAGATACAGGAATAAGCGCTGATCTGAAAGCAGCATTTGAAAATTGGCTGGCTAATAAGGATTTAGGAGAAGAATCAAAAGCAGCTGCGGCTAAACTTCTTCCAATACTTGAAAAAGAAAAGGTTAAAAATGAAGCTTTAGAAGCAGTATATGAAAAGAAGGATTTCTTAATAATGAAATCTCAATGGATAATCGGCGGAGACGGCTGGGCTTATGATATTGGATACGGTGGATTAGACCATGTATTGGCTTCCGGTGAAGACGTTAATGTATTTGTAGTAGATACTGAAGTTTACTCAAATACTGGCGGACAGTCATCTAAAGCTACACCTACTGCTGCTGTTGCTAAGTTCGCAGCTGCAGGAAAGAGAACAAAGAAGAAAGATCTGGGCATGATGGCTATGAGCTATGGTTATGTATATGTAGCTCAGATAGCAATGGGTGCTGATAAGAATCAGACAATAAAGGCTATTGCAGAAGCAGAAGCATACAAAGGACCATCACTGATTATTGCTTATGCACCATGTATAAATCATGGATTAAAAGCTGGAATGGGCTGCAGCCAGTTAGAAGAGAAAAAGGCCGTTGATTGCGGATACTGGGCTCTTTACAGATATAATCCAATATTAAAAGAAGCTGGTAAGAATCCATTTAGCTTGGATTCAAAAGAGCCAAAAACTAACTTTAGAGATTTCTTAATGGGTGAAGTCAGATTTGCATCACTTTCAAAATTCTTCCCGGAAGTTGCAGAGCGGCTTTATGAGAAGGTAGAAAAAGATGCTAATGAAAGACTTGATAACTACAAGAAACTTGCAGGTAATTAATTAAAAAGGAGGGTAACCTCCTTTTTTTATATGAAAAATTAATTTATAAATTATGCAATTTCTAAAAAAACCTGCATAAAAACAACTGGATGTGAAAAACTATAATTAAAGGAGATGTTGCTATGGTAAAGAAAATGGGTAAAAGTAATATAAAGAAAAAAGTAAACAGTGTTACAGATGGAATAGAAAAGGGCGTAAAGAAGCTTGTAAAAGAAGTTAAGGATAAGGTTTAACATTAGGGTGACATTCACCCTAATATTTTTTTAAAAAAAGTGTTTAAAAAATTAGTAAATAAGGGTAAAATAGTACTATAACCCATTAAAGGAGGTAAATATATGGATAAAGAAAAATTACATGATTGCTCAGAAGAAGAGAGCTGCAATTGCCACGATGAAGCTTGTGATTGTGGTTGTGACTGTGGCTGCGAAGATGAGGAGCAGAGATATGTGGATTTTGAAGATGAAGAAGGAAATATTGTATCTTACGAAATAGTTGATGAATTAGAATACAATGGAAATGAATATGTTTTAGTTCAGAATCCAGAAGACAACAGTGTATATATCTTAAAGGCAAATAGTAAGGATCCTGAAGAACTTGAGATACCTACAGAAGAAGAGTTTGAAGAGGTTTCATCCTATTTGGAATCATTAGCACAAGAATAAATTAAGGAGCTGCTCTGCAGCTCTTTATATTTTGTGTAGGTTTATTATAAGGAGAGGATATAGTGGAGAAATTAGCAATATTTGATGTAGACTTTACTATAACAAAAAAGGAAACATTATTAGAATTTTATAAATTCATGGTGAAAAGTAATGTAAAATATTTAATATATTTGCCAAAGATATTGTTTGCTGGAATTTTATACGGACTAAAAATAATAAATGCAGAAAAAGCTAAATTAATATTTATTTCTTTTATTAATGGGATTAAAGAAAAGGATATGGATGAACTTGTTAGAAAATTTTATAAAGAAAAATTAAGCCTTATTATATATGAAGAAGCTTATCATACAATACGGGAAAGGAAAAAGGAGGGCTGCCTTATATATTTAATATCAGCATCTCCCGAGTTTTATTTAAAAGAATTTTATAATTTAAAGGAAATAGATAAAATTCTGGGTACAAAGGTTGTCCTGAAGGATGGAGTGTATAAAAGAAAGTTTATTGGCAGGAACTGTAAGGGTGAAGAAAAGGTAATCAGATTAAACCAGGTTTTAAAGGAAGAAAACATTCAGGTAGATTTTAAAAATTCCTATATGTATTCAGATTCTTTATCCGACTTGCCGCTGTTTAATATGGTTGGTAACCCATATTTGATAAACAGCAAAGGTAAAAAGACTAAAATTCAAATTTTAAAATGGAAATAGAGGGAAATAATTATGATTATTGTTAAAAATAATGATTATATAAATGTAACTGAGGAATTTGTCCATCAGCTTCAGAATAAAAAGCTGATATATGAAGTTATAAGGGTAATAGACTGTATTCCATTATTCCTTAAGGACCATATATTAAGGCTGAATAACTCTTTGGCTCTGCTTAATAAAGAAGAAATAAAAGAGGAAAATATAAAATTATTATTAGATAAATTAATAAAAAAAAGCAGAATAACTAATGGAAATGTAAAAATAGTATATGATAATAATGATATATATGTTTTTTTTATTCCACATAAATATCCATCAAAAGAACAATATTCAGAAGGAGTAAAAACAATTTTATATTTTGGAGAGAGAAATAATCCAAATGCAAAAGTGATGGATATAACCTTCCGGGAAAATGTTAATAAGAAAATCGAAGAAAATAATGCTTTCGAGGCCATACTTATAAATAATGAAGGTAATATAACAGAAGGGAGTAAGTCAAATATATTCCTTGTAAAAGATAATATTTTATTTACATCTCTGAGTAAGCAGGTTCTGCCAGGTATAACAAGAAAAAAAATATTTGAAATTTGCAGTACATATGGCATAAAAATTACTGAAAAAGATATATCATACAAAGAGCTAAATTCCTTTGAGGGCTTATTTATCAGCGGCACATCACCAAAAATTCTTCCAATAAAAGCAGTTGATAATATAATTTTTAAATCATCAGAAAATAAATTGATTATTAATCTTGCTAAGTATTATGACTTATTAATTGATAATTATTTAAGCAAAAATCATCAATAATTATTTTCCGTCTGTTTTATAATCAACATAATAAGAAATTATCCCTCATATAATATACAAAATATATTATATGGGGGATTTTTATGCTGTTTAATAATTTTAGAGAAGATTTTTTCAGTAACTGTATATTTTTTGATCCATTCTTAAATAGCTGTCCTTTTAATAATGACAGAATTTATGGAATAAATGAAGCTGAATTCAATCCGGTTCGAATAAGGCTTGTTCCTATAGAAGACATATTTTCATAGATGGAGGCTTTATGGGAATAGGATATGTTTTAGGCTGCTTGTTAAGTATTTTATTTAAAAAAATTGATAAATACAAGATATTAGAAAAGGTATACCATAAATCAAAAAAAATCATAAAAGCAGATATACTGTTTATTGTAATACTTGCTGTTTTTTTTATTGCTTTAAAATATGCTTTTATGATAATTTCTGATGAAGAAATTAAGAATTTTGTTACTTTTATTATCTGCATAGATATAAGCAATACGGAATTTGTAAATTTAAAAAATAAAGGAAATAAGAATTTTTATAATTCTATTTCAACTATTACTAAAGCCCTGGTAGGAGGATTTATTGGACCTGTTTTATATGCTGCACTATTTGGAAATTTGTTTGCTGTTTTTTATTATATTCTATTTTTAACAAATGACATACTAGATAAAAAACTGACTAATATTTTAATTAGAATATTAAATATTATACCTGCATTTCTAGCAGGCTTATTATTTTATTTAATTTATATAATAAGATATAAAACATTTAAAATAGATTTTAAAGGAGATTTTTTTATTAATTCAATTTTAAACCCTTTGCTTAATCTTAATATTATTGCTGCTAATCTGGAATCAATAAATTTTTACTATTTTAAAAGCGACTATGATATAAAAAATTATGGCAGCGGAAAGTGCAGCATTGACTCTATTTGTATAAAAGAATTTTTAAATCACACATATTTTGTTTGTCTTATCAGCTTTATTATATTTATAGTAATAGAAATATTTGCGGTTATATAGGGAATTGTTAAATTCCCTTTTGGCTGATTTTTCATCATAAAATAAGGAATTCATACCATTTTAATTTTTGAATTATAGAACTTCTCATATAAAAGAAAATAATCTCATATTATTATAAAAGGAAAATTACACTAGGGGGTAACTATGGAATGTGAAATTGATAAAAACTTAGGCTTATCTAAAAATAAAGTAAAAAAACTTCTCTACAAATATGGATCCAATACTATAAAGAGAAAAAAAAAGATTTCAAAGTTAAAAATATTAATTTCTCAATTTAATGATTTTATGGTTTGGGTTTTGCTTGGAGCAACTATAGTATCTGGGATAATAGGCTCTAAAGAAGAGGCATTAACAATACTTATCATTATAGTAATGAATGGTGTTCTTGGCTTTATTCAGGAATATAAGACTGAAAAATCCCTGGAAGCTTTGAAAAAAATGGCTGCTCCTACAGCAAAGGTAATTAGAGAAGGAAACATAGAGGTAATAGACGCAGAAAATATAGTACCTTTTGATTTAATTGTATTAGAAAGTGGAGACAGGATCCCGGCTGATGGTAATCTTTATAATGTAAACAGCTTGATTGTTGATGAGTCAATATTAACAGGTGAATCTGTAGGAGTAAATAAATCAAATATTGATCCTGTTTATATGGGTACACTGGTACTAGCTGGAAAAGGCTTAGCACAGGTGACTAAAACCGGAATGAGAACTGAAATGGGCAAGATAGCTGATATGCTTTCAGAAATAACAGAAGAAAGGTCCCCGCTTAAAGAAAGACTGGCCCAACTAGGTAAAATTCTAGTAATAGGCTGCATTGTAATATGCATTATAGTAACATTCATGGGGATCATCAGAGGAGAAGATAAGTATGAAATGTTTTTGCTGGGAGTTTCCTTAGCAGTGGCTGCAATTCCAGAGGGACTTCCTGCCATAGTAACAGTAGCGCTGGCTCTGGGAGTTTCAAGAATGCTTAAAAGGAATGCTCTTGTCAGGAAACTGCCCGCTGTTGAAACTTTAGGCTGCGTTTCTATAATATGTTCTGATAAAACAGGAACTCTTACTGAAAATAAAATGACTGCAGTATGTATTTATGATAATAGAAAAGAATATAAAATAAATGAAAATTTTAATGGAAAAGAACAGATAAAAAAGGCTGCCTTGTTATGCAATGAGTGCCAGGCAGGTGATAATGATATAATTGGAGAGCCAACAGAAAAAGCTATTGTAAATTTTTTCGCAAAAAATGTGAAGGAATTTACAAATTTTAAAAATAAATATTCCATTATAGATGAAATCCCATTTAACTCAGACAGAAAAATGATGACAGTTATTACAAAAGAAAATAATAAATATTGTTATTATGTTAAGGGAGCTCCGGAAAGACTTCTGATGAAATCTGATAAAATATTGTTAAATGGCAAAGCTGAAATATTAACAAGTAATGTAAAATCTAAAATAAATAATGAAATAGATAAAATGTCATCTAAAGCACTAAGACTAATTGGTTTTGGGTATAAGGAAGAAACTAAACATATAAAAAATGAAGATGATCTGATATTTATTGGAATAATAGGGATAATAGATCCACCCAGAGTTGAAGTAAAAGACGCTGTAAAGGAATGTATTAAAGCAGGAATCACACCGGTTATGATTACTGGAGATTATATAAATACAGCGTATGCCATAGGAAAAGAGATAGGTGTCTGCGAAAATATTACTGAGTGCATAGAGGGAAAGGACATAGATTTATTATCAGATAAAGAGTTCAGGAAGATAATCCCTAAGATAAAAATATTCGCCAGGCTTAATCCAAAAAATAAGTTTAAAATAGTAAAAGCATATAAAGATTTAGGGAAAATTGTTGCTATGACGGGAGATGGAGTTAATGATGCCCCGGCGGTAAAAGAAGCTGATATTGGCATATCCATGGGTATCTCAGGTACAGATGTTACTAAAGAAGCCTCATCTATGATACTTTTAGATGACAATTTTGCAACTATTGTTAATGCTGTCAGAGAGGGAAGAGTAATATATGATAATATAAAAAAGTTCATCAGATATTTACTTTCCTGTAATTTGGGGGAAGTCCTTACTATGTTTTTAGCCTCACTATTTTACTTGAAAATACCGCTTTTACCTATACAGATTCTATTTATTAATTTAGCAACAGATGGACTCCCAGCCTTAGCCTTAGGGCTTGACCCTGCCAGCGTTGACATTATGAAAAAAGCACCAAGAGAAAAAAGTTCAGGTATATTCAGTGATGGATTGGGAGAGAGAATACTTGTTAGAGGTACCTTGATAGGCATATGCACAATTCTGTCTTTTATAACAGGCATGTATTATAATTTCAGCTTAGAATGCTGCAGGACCATAACTATGGCAACACTGGTTATGTCGCAGCTGTTCCATGTATTTGAGTGCAGAAGCTTAAATAAATCAGTATTTGAAATTAATATATTTACAAATATGTATCTGTTCTTTGCTGTTTTTATATCTATTATAATGCTTTCATCAATAATATATCTGCCGTTTTTCAGAACCATATTTCATACTGTATATCTAGGCAGTGGGAAATGGCTTATAGTAATGTTTTATTCAGGAATAATATCATTAATAAACAGCTTATATCTGCTGATAAAAAAGACTGCATAATTCATAAATATATTCCATGTTGAAAAAACGATGAAAATTCGTTGTTTTCAACATGGATCAGCCCAAGGTAATTATGCAGTCTCCATAGATAAAAGAGACTGCATAATTCATAAATATATTCCATGTTGAAAAAACGGTGAAGATTCGTTATTTTCAAGATGGACTAGCCAAAGGTAATTATGCAGTCTCCATAAATAAAAAAATAAGGAAGCATTTGCTTCCTTATTATCTTCTTTGATACTTTTGAACTCTTTTTGCCTTTTCGGCCATTCCGTTTGTTGGGACAAGTTCCTTCTTATTGCTGAGATTAACAACATTCATAATCTGTATTAATTCTCTGCCTTCTTTACCCTTTTTACCCTTTAATCCCTGAACAATAACTAAGTTTCCCTGTTTAACAGGAATAAATTCCGGCTTTTTAAACCATTTGTTTTTCTTGTACACACATTTTACAATACCCTTGCTTCTATCTGGTCTAACTAAAAGTGTTACTATTAATTTGTTAAAAATCCATAAAATTTTCTTTTCTTCAATTTTAATAGAAACAACATTTCCATTAACCTGTGTAATTCTATCACCATACTTTTTTAAGTAAGAATCGGTATATCTTTTTGCCAGCTTATCTTTGAACCCCATATATAAATGACTCCTTTTCTAAGTTATTTTATGATTGCAATTAAAATAATTATAGCATAGTATTCATAGATTTCAAATAATAAATTCCTAATGTTTTATACCTAATGTCTGTATTTTAACAACCCTTAATAATAAAATCAATAAATTATTATTACCAACTAGGTTAAAATATGATATTATTATATGTATTAAAAACTTTATAATACAATAACATTAAATGGTAAGGAGTTGATAAAATGTGTTTGGCAGTTACCTTAAAATTATTAGAAATAAAAGATAACCAGGCAATAGCAGAATTAAATGGCATAAAAAGGAACATTAGGATAGACTTGATTAAAGACTTGCATATTGGAGACTATGTTCTTGTTCACGCTGGATTTGCTATTGAAAAACTTAGAGAGGATGTAGCTATTGATACATTAAAAGCAATGGAGGAATTAGATGAAGCAATGAAAGAGGTCAGCCATGGAAAATGAAAAAATCATAAATTATTTAAATAGTGTAAATAGAAATATTAACCTGATGGAAGTATGCGGGACTCATACTATGGCAATAAGCAGGTTTGGAATCAGAAATTTATTGAGTAAAAATATTAATCTTATATCAGGGCCAGGCTGCCCCGTATGTGTAACTCCAGACTCTTCTTTAGATTACATATATGATCTGTCTCTGCATCAAGATATAATAATTACAACCTATGGTGATATGATAAGAGTACCCGGATCTGACCCTTCATTTACTTTAGAGAAGGCAAAAGCAAAAGGTGCTGATGTTCGTATTGTTTATTCCAGTATTGATGCGTTAAAAATTGCTGAAGAGAATAAAGATAAAAAGGTTGTTTTTTTAGGCATTGGTTTTGAAACCACTATGCCTTCTACTGCAGTTGCAATTTTAGAAGCTGAAAAAAACAAAACAGAAAATTTTTATGTTTATTCTATGCATAAAAAAGTTGAACCTGTAATCAGAGCATTAATAGAAGATAAAGAAATAAAAATAGATGGATTTATTCTGCCTGGACACGTAGCCTGCATCTTAGGTCAGCAGGGCTTTAATTATTTAAAGGGTTATAAAATCAGCGGAGCGATTACTGGCTTTGAATTTGATCAGCTTTTATATGGAATTTATACACTTGTTAAAAATATAAATGAAAATAAATTTGAAGTTGATAACTGCTATAAAAGTGCAGTATCATATGAAACCAATAATACAGCAATTAATTTATTTGAAGAAATTTTTGAAATTAAAGATGATAATTGGAGAGGCATTGGAATAATAAAAAACAGCGGTTATAAGATAAATAAAAAATATGAAAAATATGATATAGAGAAAATTTTCCCGAATAATGTAATTATACATAAAAAGAAGTATAACTGCAGGTGTGGGGACGTAATTAAAGGGCTTATTAAGCCAAATAGCTGCAGCCTGTTTGGTAAGGTTTGCAATCCTGATTATCCGATAGGGCCCTGTATGGTTTCTTCAGAAGGAAGCTGTGCTGCTTACTACAAATATAATGATGAAATATAGGTGATAAAATGGAAGAAATAATATCAATGTCCCATGGAAATGGGGGAAAAAAGACCTCGGCACTAATAGAAAAAATATTACTGCCCAGATTTAATAATAAAGAGCTGAATAACCTGGGTGATGGTGCAATATTAGATGTTAATGGCAGAATTGCATTTTCTACCGACAGCTTTGTTATTGATCCAATATTTTTTAATGGCGGTGATATAGGAAAGATAAGTGTATGCGGAACTGTAAATGATCTTTTAATGTGCGGAAGCAGACCAAAGTATTTAAGCCTTTCATTTATTCTTGAAGAAGGTTTGAAAATAAGTGAACTGGAAAAAATAGCAGATTCTATTTCAGAAACTGCAAAAAAAGCCGGAGTTCTTGTAGTAACCGGTGACACTAAGGTAGTAGATAAAGGTCATGGGCATAAGATATACATAAATACTTCAGGTATAGGGGAGCTTAAAGAAGGTATAAGCTTAGGCAGAGACAGAATTGAAAAGGGAGATAAGGTTATATTATCCGGTAGTATGGGAAATCATGGAGTATCAATTTTGTGCACAAGAAATAATTTTTTTGAAACAAATATTTCTTCAGATTGTACTCCTCTTAATAAAGTAACTGATGCTATTTTAAAATATGGTAAAAGTGTTAAAATATTAAGAGATCCAACTCGTGGAGGCGTGGCCACTACATTAAATGAATTCACAGAAGATATGAATTTTTCAATTGAACTTTATGAAGATAAGCTGCCTATTGACAGTGATGTACAAACAGCCTGTGACCTTTTAGGTATAGACCCGCTGTACAGTGCCAATGAAGGAAAGGTTTTAGCAATAGTTTCAGAGGATGCAGCAGACAGTATAATATCTGATCTTAGAAAATTAGATGAAAGCCATAATGCTGAAATTATTGGAGAAGTCAAGGAAACTAATTCTGGAAAGGTCATATTAAAGAGTATCTATGGAGGAAAAAGAATAATAGATAAGCTAAGCTTCGACCAGCTTCCAAGAATATGTTAATAAACCCGCACAGCTTAACTGAACATGGAAACTTCAGGTGGAGACTCAGCGTAGTCTGAAACATGAATCAAAACTCACACTTATAGAAGTGTGAGTTTTGAATAAATGATAGAAAATAGAATTTTGAGAGGAGCAAATTAAATGCATAAGACAAATATAACTAATATTACAAAGGAAGAAGTAGTAACCTTAGCTGAAAAAATGCTCAGCAAAGGCAGCAGATTGGTTATAATGAATGGATATGTAGACACTGAAGGCAAAAATTCTATTGTTTATAATTACGATGTAGAGGGCAGGGTAGAAACTTATATCTGCAGAGGATATGAAAAGCTTCCTTCAATAACTCCAATATATAAAGGATCAGCACAGTGGTGTGAAGAAGAAATATGTGAAATGATGCCAATTGAGTTTCAGGGTCTTAATAAATCGGGAAGATTATTTTTACCTGATGATTTTGACGGAACCGGTCAGATATTAGTAACACCTCTGGCAGAATTAAAAAAGAACAATAAGGAGGAATAGTATGAGCTATATAGTGCCTATTGGCCCTTATCATCCTTCATTAGAGGAGCCAATACATGTAAAATTATATACAGATGGAGAAATAATAACAGATTCTGATGTTTTTATTGGATATAATCATCGTGGAATTGAGAAACTTACTACTGAAAGAAATCCAATTCAAACTATAACATTAGTTGAAAGAGTTTGTGGTATATGTTCTCATTCCCATCCTTTTACTTACTGCAGGGCATTAGAAGAAATCGCAGGTATGGAAGTTCCTAAAAGAGGTCAATACATAAGAGTAATTATAGCTGAACTTGAAAGGCTTCATTCTCATTTTTTATGGCTTGGTTTGGCAGCTCATATTATTGGTTTTGATTCTTTATTTATGTACACCTTCTCTGCAAGAGAAAATGTAATGGATATGCTGGAGATGTTATCAGGAAACAGAGTTAACTATGCTATGAATATAGTAGGCGGCGCCAGACGTGATTTCAGCAAAGAACAGCTTGATAATCTGCTTAAAATGATAAATGATTTAAAAGAACCTTTCGGAAAAGTATTAGATATATATGCTAATGATAAGACAATAGCACTGAGAACAAAAGGAGTTGGAGTTTTAACAAAAGATGATGCATTTATATTTGGTGCAGTAGGTCCAACCGGGAGAGCATCATCACAAAGTGATGATGTAAGAAAGGTGGATCCATATTCCAGCTATGAAGATTTTAATTTTAAATCAATATCTGTTGATAACTGTGACGTATTTGGAAGAGCTGTAGTAAGACTTTTGGAAGTTGAAGAAAGCTTTAAGATAATTGAGCAGGCAGCAAAAAATATTCCTTATGGTCCTATAAACTTGGGAGTTAAAATTCCAAAAATTCCTGCTGGGGAAAGCTTTGTTAGAACAGAAGCTCCAAGAGGAGAATTAACATATTACGTAGTATATGGTGGAGGACCAAATAATTATAGAGTTAATATCCATGTTCCAACCTTTAAAAATGCAGCTGCAGTTCCGGCAATGCTTAAAAATAATACAGTAGCAGATGCAGGACTTATAGTAGCAAGCATAGACCCTTGTTTCTCCTGCCTTGACAGATAATGCATGAATTATCTGTAACTGAAAATATTATAAAAATTTGCTCCCAGGAAGCTGCAAAGAATAAAGTTGTTAAAGTTAAAGAAATTAAAATATTAGTTGGTGAATTGACAGGACTTATTCCGGAGTCAATACAGTATTATTTTGATATTGCAAGTATTGGAACAAAGGTAGAAGGTGCTAAACTTAATATAGCAAAGATTCCTTTAAAGATATTCTGCAATGGATGTAAAAATACTTCTGTTGTAAAAAGAGGGGATTTTATATGTCCTGTATGCGAAGGTTCTGATATAAAGCTATTAGGGGGCAATGAGTTTTTGATTGATAGCATGGAGGTAGATTGATGGATATTAAAATAGTAAGACAAATATTAGAGTGGAATGAAGACTGTCATAAAGAACTTCAAAAGGAATTAAGCGAAAAAAAAGTTCTGATGATAAATGTAATGGGGTCTCCCGGAGCTGGTAAAACTACATTTATTACAAATGTAATTAATGCTGTTAAAGGTGAATTTAAAATAGGAGTTATAGAAGGAGATATAGCAGGAAAGATAGACGCTGAAAAGATTGCAGCGCTGGGTATTCCTGTAGTTCAGTTAAATACTGATGGAGCCTGTCATATAGAGGCTGTGTCAATTAAAAACATACTTCCTGAATTTAATTTAAATGATTTAGATATTATATTCATTGAGAACATTGGCAATCTGGTTTGTCCGGCGGAATTTGATATAGGAGAAGATATAAAGATTGTCATTTTAAGCATTCCGGAAGGGGATGACAAGGTGGAGAAATATCCTCTCATGTTTATTAAGTCAAATGCTCTGGTGCTCAGTAAATACGATACAAAGGATTATTTTAAATTTGATGAAAATAGGGTAAAAAATGATGCATTGAAATTAAATAAAGATATTAAATTTTTCCCTGTTAATTCTGCCAGTGGATATGGAGTAAGTGAATTTATCCAATGGCTTAGAAAATATATAAAAAAATAAGAAAGGAATGACAAAATGAAAAGGTTAAAAGCGATTATTTCCACTTTTATTTTCTGCTTCATCTTTTGGCTCTTTTATACTGGTTCCTTTGATGTAGAGGAGCTGACAGTAGGTGTAATAGTCTCGATTTTAGTTGCTGTGTTTTGCAGTGCATTTTTCATTCAAAATGAACCATTTTGGTTATTTAAATCTGATAGAATGCTGACATTTATAAAATTTATTCCTATTTACATAGTAGAATTAGTTAAAGCAAACTGGGATGTAGCTAAAAGATCTCTGTCAAAAGATATTAATATTAATCCCGGAATAGTAAAAATATCTACAGAACTAAAATCAGATTATGGATTGGCCATGCTTTCAAACTGCATCACACTGACACCGGGTACAATTACAATGGAAGTTACAGAAGAAGACGGCAAATCTTATATGTATATTCATTGGATTGATGTAAAAGCAAGAAATATGGAGGAAGCATCCAATATTATAAAAGGGGCATTTGAACCATATGTAAGGAGGATATTTGATTAATGGATATGAGCATGGATTTTATAGTTGTTGGAATAATCATATCACTTCTTTCTATTGTATTAATTTATAGAGTAGCGAAAGGACCTCATGTAATAGACAGGATAGTAGCTGCAGACTCGATTGATGTTATTATTGGACTTGTTATGGTGCTTTATGGATGCTATGAGGAAAGATCTTTATTTTTAGATTTAGGTCTTATAGTTTCACTTTTAGGCTTCATTGGAACAATACTAGTTTCAAAATACATGGAGGGAGATATATGATAGCTAGAATAATAATTGACTTGCTGTTTGCTGTTGGAATATTCTTTATATTTTCCGGAATAGTAGGAATGATTAGAATGCCGGATACATTCTGCAGACTGCAGTCATCTACAAATATAATTACTATGGGAGGCCTTCCTATTCTTCTTGGTGCTGCAATTTACGGCTTTTATATAGGAAACACAATCATAGGAGTAAAATCGCTGGTCATTGCACTTTTTATTTTGTTAACAAACCCGGCAGCATCCCATGCTATGACAAAGGCAGCATACCTGAGCAAGGCTGATATGATAAATAAGGATAAATGTGATGATTATGGGAGGGATATTGATGAGTAGCATATCTATTTTAAATGCGGTTATTATAGCAGGATTACTTATAGCAGCATTTTGCGTAGTTGTAATTGATGATATTCTTCCATGTATTATTGCCTTTTCAGTAGTAGGGACATTTATTGCTTTAGAGTTCCTTCTTCTAAGAGCACCGGACGTAGCAATAGCTGAAGGAGCAGTAGGTGCAATTCTTACCCCTGTCATATTTATTATTGCGCTTACAAAGGTTAAAAAATATGACAAAGATAAAAAGGGGGAAAACTAAATGAAAAAATTTTTTACTTGGTTTTCACTCACAATAATTGCAGTTATAGCAATATATGCTTCATACAAAATGGCTATAATGACACAGCTTCATCCAACCTATGAAGGAATAGCTAACTTAATAGTAAAAGATACTATGGC
This sequence comes from Clostridiaceae bacterium, assembly GCA_041670885.1. Taxonomy (GTDB): domain Bacteria; phylum Bacillota; class Clostridia; order Clostridiales; family Clostridiaceae; genus JAJBWD01. The sequence goes on along the minus strand of JBAXYJ010000001.1, from coordinate 18,554 downwards.
AAAAACAGGAGCCATAAATTCATGTACAGCTATTGTATTTGATTTTAGAGGATATGATACACTAGGTGAATCTTTCGTTCTTTTTACTGCAATTACCGGCTCAGCTGCAATACTTCGAAAATATAGAAGGAGGTAATATTATGAAGAAGAACATAATAATTAAAAATTCTATAATAAAATCTTGTGCTAATATTACACTTCCAATAGCTCTTATTCTAGGTATATATATTATACTTCATGGTCACTTAAGTCCAGGTGGGGGGTTCCAGGGTGGAGTACTTATTGCAGGAGCTGTAGCAATAGTATTTACTGCATATGGTTATAAAGAAGTTTTATCGTTATTTAATGCAGAAAAAGCAAAAACATTTGAAGACATAGGAGCATTAGGATATGTTTTTCTAGGAACTTTAGGATTAATATATGGATATACTTTCTGCACCAATGTTTTATGGCATAGTACACCAGGTAAACTTTATAGTTCAGGAACTATTTTCTGGATGAATTTTGCTGTTGGATATAAAGTACTGGCTGGGCTGGGCTTTTTAATAATAATGCTGGTATCGAATTTATATCAAACATCTGAATATGAAGAAGAAGATGAAAAGTAATCCTAATAAGGAAATTGCATAATTACATTTTGGCTGGTTTTCAGCTTAAAATATCGAATGTTCACCGATTTTTAAGATGAAAAATAAATTTTAAATTATGCAAATTCCCAAGGTAAAGGAAATTGCATAATTACATTTTGGCTGGTTTTCAGCTTAAAATATCGAATGTTCAGCGATTTTTAAGATGAAAAATAAATTTAAAATTATGCAATTTACTTCCCTAATATATCGTGAGGTGAAAGAATGTTATTTAATTATATAGGTTCCTTTTTAATTATTATATTTGGTCTTTATATTATAATAGTAAAGAAAAATCTAATAAAAATCGTAATTGGTATGTCCTTAATAGATGCAGGTATTAATTTACTTTTAATATCAATAGGTTTTAGACAGGGAGGAACTGCTCCTATTTTTATAAGCGACTTAAAGCCAGGGGCATTTTTCGTAGATCCTGTTCCACAGGCACTGACTCTTACATCTATAGTAATTGGAGCCTGCGTTACAGCTTTAGCACTATCACTGGTTATAAAAATAAAAGCTCATTATGGTTCTATTGATGCAGATAAGGTAAGGAGGTTAAACGGATGACAAGTTATTTCAGTAACTTACCTATTATAGCTATATTAACACCTTTTCTTGGAGCATTTTTAACAGCTTTGCTGGGAGAAAGAAAAAAATTATTAATTATTGAAAAATGTATACCTATAGCAACTACATTTACTTCTTTAACCTCTCTTATATTTTTAATTAAGCCGGTTTTAATAAATAAGTATATAGTAACTTACTGGATGGGAAACTGGAAACCGGAATCTCAATGGGCTATAGGAATAGGACTGGAAGTTGATGCATTTTCACTGTTTATCGGACTTATTATTGCAGCAGCTTGTTTTTTATCTGCTGTGTATTCTTTCAGATATATGGAAGAGGATAATGGTCTTGATAAATATTATGTATTATTTCAGCTTTTATCTGCCAGCATGATAGGCTTTGTTTTAACAGGTGACGTATTTAATATGTACGTTATGCTTGAAATAATGACTTTTGCTGCTATTGCGCTTACTTCCTTCAGAAACCACATATATAAATCAGTAGAGGCTGGTTTTAAGTATATAGTAATCGGGTCTTTAGGATCATCCTTTATTTTACTTGGAACTGCACTGTTATACTCTCAGCTTCATACATTAAATATAGCTCAAATGGCAGCTCTGCTTCATGGGAATTATACTCCGGTATCTATTTTGGCATTAGCATTTATGCTGACTGGATATGCTGTTAAGGCATTTTTAGTACCCTGCCATACCTGGCCGGTTGATGCTCATATGGCTGCCCCTTCATCAATATCAATGCTGCTCTCAGGTATTATGAGTAAAACAGGAGTATATGCGCTTGTCAGAATTTTATATATGATATATCAAAGTACAGGAAGACCTGAGATGGAATTTCTTATTATATTCTGGGGGGCTGTAACCATGCTGGTTGGTATAACCATGGCAGTAGTTCAGACAGATTTTAAAAGGCTTCTTGCATTTAGCTCTGTATCACAGATAGGGTACATAATGGCTGGCTTTGGCGTTGGCCTTTCAGTAAATAAGGGAGTAGCAGTAGTTGGAACAATGGGAGGATTATTTCACATGTTAAACCATGCTGCATTTAAATCCTTGTTATTTCTATGTGCAGGAGCTGTTCTTCATCAAACCGGAACTACGGATTTGAATAAATTAGGAGGACTTTCAAAGAAAATGCCATATACAACAGCATTTTTTATAATAGGAACGCTGTCAATCAGCGGAATACCTCCATTTAATGGATTTGTATCTAAATGGCTTATATATCAGGCTACCTTTGAGGCAGGCTACGCACCGGTTACAATAATTGCACTCATTGCATCAGTACTTACATTAGCATCCCTGGTAAAAGTAATTCAGTCTGTATTCTTTGGACAGCTTAGAGAAGAACACAAGGATGTAAAAGAAGTACCATTAACTATGAGGATACCCATGATGATTCTTTCTGCTATATGTATATTTGTTGGAGTATTCCCACATATAGTTTCAAAGTATTTAATAGAACCTGCTGCTTTTTCAATATATAATATAGGAAGCTATATTGATGTTATGTTTGGAAAGGGATATGCTGTTAAAATGTTTAAGGAAACAGTATCAATACCAAGCATGAATTATACACTGGCTGGATATTGGAATCCAGCTTCCTGGTTAATATTATTTGTAATACTTTTAATAGCTCTGATACTTTTCTTCTCCTTTGGGTATAAAACTACAAATAGTAAAGTAGTGGATGATTTGATTAATACAAGATATGAGACATTTACAGGAGGAGAAAAAGAATCTTATAACCACCTTGGTGAAAATGATATGTTCTGGGGCATGAGACAGGACTTTGGAAGATACTTTAAGTTTATTAAAAATGCTCACAGCGGAGTAGTAAATGACTATGTATTATGGGTAGTTACAACCTGTGCTTTAGTTACCATATATCTATTCACCTTAATGTAAGGAGGCAGTTAAATGGAAGTTTTGAAAACTTTATTACAACAGATGTTTTATGTTCTTATCTTCCCTGGATTTTTATTCTGTTTTATTTTCGGACTGTTTTTATCCGGAATAGACAGAAAGATGGTAGCAAGAATGCAGAGGAGAATAGGACCTCCTATAACCCAGTCATTTTACGATTTTTTTAAGTTAGTAGGAAAGGATCATATTATCCCAAGAAAGGCTTCAAAAAAAGCATTTTTGCTGGCTCCAGTATTTGGATTAATAAGTATTGTGATAATATCGCTTTTTATACCAATATTTGGATTTACATTCCAAGAGAGCACAGCTGATATAATAGTTATCCTTTATTTAATAACTATACCTGCACTGTCACTGGTATTTGGAGGATCTTCATCAGGTTCTGCCTATGCCAGCATAGGAATCTCCAGAGAGATGGTTACAATGCTTTCCTATGAATTGCCTCTGGTTATGATACTTTTATCAATAGGGAAAAAAGCAGGAGCAGCCATAAATGGTAATGTTACATTTTCTCTGGCCGATATTGGAAAGTATCAAAGCTTATATGGAATAATTATATCAAAATGGGCTTTAATTCCTGCAGCTATTGCTTTCCTTCTGATTATACCTGCAGAGGTTGGAACAGTCCCCTTTGACGCAGCAGAAGCAGAAACTGAAATTTGCGAAGGACCACTGGTTGAATACAGCGGACTTTACCTGGGTATTTACAAATTAACTCAAGCTGTTAAAATGTTCATTATGGGAAGTTTATTTCTAGCATTATTCTTTGGAGGCAGTGGTTTTTCAAATATTTTTCTGAATATCATACTAATGATTATAGGGGTTATAATAACAATAGTTATATCTGTTTCATTTGTCAGGTCTATTCTGGGGAGGCTTAAGGTAGAACAGACCCTTAAGTTTTTCTGGACAGTACCTACGGCACTTTCTGCAATTAGTTTGATACTAGTTTATCTTAAATATTAATCTGTAAGGATGGTGAAATGATTGCTGGATAAGATTATTGAAAAAAGTAGAATAAAATCACCTTGGATATACCATGTTAATGCAGGTTCTTGTAATGGCTGTGATATAGAACTTATCGCCCTTCTGGGACCCAGGTTTGATGTGGAAAGATTTGGCGTTAAGCTGACCGGTACTCCAAAGCACGCTGACATTGTATTTGTTACAGGACCGGTTACAGCACAGACTAAAGACAGGATGCTGAGAGTAATATCTCAGGTTCCGGATCCCAAGGTTATAGTGTCCTTAGGATCATGTCCTATGTCCTGCAATGTATTTAAGGGTAGTTACAGCGTTGTTGGACCTTTGGATAAATGGGTACCGGTTGATGTATCTATAGGAGGCTGCCCGCCAAAGCCTGAAGCCATGATAGATGGGCTCATTAAAGCACTGGATATATTAAAAGAAAAAAGGGGGGTTAAATAGTGAAATTTCCTTACATAAAAGAAGCAGTGGGAAATATATTTAAAAATCCTGTCACAGAAAAATACCCCTTTAAGAAGGTTGAATTGCCGGAGGGCTTTAGAGGGAAAATAGAGTTTGATGAAACAAAGTGTATCGGCTGCGGTATATGCATCAAAGTATGTGCTGCCTCTGCAATTACAAAAACAGTTGAAACGACAAGAGAAGGCCGGAAAATATGTATGGAGTTTAATATGGGATCCTGTACATTTTGCAGTTTCTGCTCCGATTTTTGCCCTAAATCCGCAATTCACCTGTCAAATGAGTATTCTATGATAAAAACTGCAGATGAAAACAATATGATAGTTAAGGGCAGCTTTATAAATATACTTCCTCCAAAACCGCAGACAGCTGCGGCTAAAGCTGGAGAAAAAAAGGAGTAGTATTATGGATAAAAAATTATTAACTAAGATGATAGATCATACAATATTAAAACCGGATGCTGAGGAAGCTGAAGTGGTAAAAATAATAAATGAAGCTAAGCAGTATGGATTTGCTTCAGTATGCATAAATCCGGGCAACGTAAGCTTAGCAGCTAAAATGCTACAGGGGAGTGATGTGAAGGTATGTACTGTTATTGGATTTCCTTTAGGTGCTAATACCACCTCTGTTAAAGCCTTTGAAGCATCTGATGCTATTAAAAATGGAGCAGAAGAGGTAGACATGGTTATAAATATCGGAAAGCTAAAAGACAAAAATTATGACTACGTATTAAATGACATAAAAGCTGTAGTTGATGTATCAAAGGGAAAAGCGCTGACTAAGGTTATAATAGAAACCTGCCTTTTGACAGACGAGGAAAAGATTAAGGCATGTCAGCTCTCTAAAGAGGCTGGAGCTGATTTTGTTAAAACATCCACGGGTTTCTCTAAAGGTGGAGCTAAAGCATCTGACATAAAACTTATGCGTGAAACAGTAGGAGAAAAAATGGGAGTTAAAGCTTCCGGCGGAGTCAGAACTTACGATGATGCAGTAGCTATGGTGGAAGCCGGAGCTACAAGAATTGGAGCATCAGCATCAATTCATATATGTGAGTAGAATATTTTCAAAAAGGCAGTTTCCAATATTTTTTTATAGGAAGCTGTCTTCTTATTTGTGTCTAAAATCCCCATTTTAGAATATTAATATATAAAGATTAATAATGGGGGTAAATATGGTAAAAGAATTAGAAGCAGATGATTTAAGATTCCATATTTCTTATGAAGATACTAATAAAGATGAATATTTTGCTGAAGAAATCAGGTTTTATCAGCAGCTCCAGGATGGATTAAATATAAAAGAAAAATGGTTTAATATATTTATAGTGGATGATTACGGCGGAGCATATATAGATGAAATTATAGAAAAAACTGAAAAAATATATAAGTACAGAAAAAAATCTAAAGACATATGCTATGCTTTAATAAATAAATATGAAACAAAATGCATTTTTCTGTCTTCAGGAAAGGGAAGTACATTTTGTGACGAAATAGAAAGTATGAAAACCATATTGAAACAAAAAATATTTGATTTTTACAATTCAAATGTATGTGAAGAAAAAGAGGATATAATAAAAAAAATAAATGAAATAAAAAATAATAAAATAGAAGAACTTATAAAAGCCTCTGATGATTTGAATTTTCAAGTTAAACCATTAGAAAATGGCTTTACCTTTATTCCTGTTAAAGACGGAGAGATGCTTTCAGAAATTAATTTTAATCATCTTACAAGAGAGGAAAAAAACAAATTAATTCAAGACGTGGATTATTTAAAAAAATTTTCTAAAGAAATAATTGATTATATAGATGAAAATGAAGAAAATTATATTAAAGATATAAAGCTTATATTTGAGAATTATTTAAATGAAGAACTTAAATCCATAATAGAATTTAATAAAATAGAAGATGCTGACGGGCAAGAATATTTAAACCTTATTACCTCAAAAATAACAGAAGAAGCAGTAAATGAATTTTCATTAAAATATGATGAAAACTATAAAAATATTGAAGCGTATATTGATCAGTTTGGAGCAAAAGTTATTATTGATAATGAAAATATAAAGCATTGCTGTGTTATTTATCAGGATAGGCCGTCCTTGAAGAATTTGTTTGGCAAAATAGAGTATGTTTCTCAGAATTCTGTCTACACAGCTGACATCTCCATGTTTACGCCAGGTGAAATAATCAGAGCCAATGAAGGATGCCTGATAATGAACATAAATGATATTTTATATTTCAGGAATGTTTATTACTATTTGAAAAAAACATTTTTAAGCTCTAGAATTGATTATGATTGGGTTTCCGATACTAATGAAATATTACCTTTAAAAACAATAAAGCTAGATAGTATACCAATAGATGAGAAGCTTATATTAATTGGCGATTATAATAGCTTTTCACTTCTTAAAGCTTATGATGAAGAATTTTCAAAACTATTTCCTATAGTAATTCAGGTAAATCCATTTATAAATATTAATCCATATAATAATACAGTTTTAAAAAATAAAATATTAAAAATATTAAATGCTAATGGACTTCTGCCTATAGATGAAGAAGGGATAAAAGAGATATTTAAATATTTATCCAGAAAGATAGAAGATAGAAAAAAATTATATTACAAATATGATGAATTAAAGGAAATGTTAATAAAGGCAGATTCTTATGCATCTTTCAATAAGAAGTCTATAGGCAGAGAAGATATAATAAAAGCAAACAGCGTCTACGAAATGTATGAAGATAGTTTATATCAGGAATATATAGACAAAAAAATATTATTTAATGTTAATGGAGTATCTATTGGTGAGGTAAATGGGCTTTCAGTACTTCAGACTTCATTAAAAACTATTGGAAGACCAATTAAAATAACCTGCAGTTTGTCTAATGGTGAAGGCAAGATATATGATATTCACAAGGAAAGCAGCTTAAGCGGAAAAATTCATACCAAATCAATATCAATACTAAAGGGATATTTAAACACTTTATTAGATCCAAATGAAAATATTCCTGTTGATTTTCATTTGAATTTTGAGCAGGTATATTCCTTAATTGATGGTGACAGTGCTTCAGTAGCTGAAATAGCAGTTATAATTTCCAGCCTTTGCAAAATTGGAATAAATCAGAATATAGCAGTTACAGGTTCTATAAATCAGTTTGGATATGTGCAGCCAATTGGGGGAGTAAATGAGAAGATTGAAGGCTTTTATAAAGTATGCAGCCTTATAGATTCCCCAAAAGGTAAGGGAGTATTGATACCGGAGATAAATCAAAAAGATCTGGTCTTAGACGAGAAAATTATAACTGATATAGAAAAGGGTGATTTTCATTTATATACAATGGAAACAGTAGAGGAAGCATTGAAAATTCTTTTAAATATTAAATCTATAGAAGAAATTAAAGATATAATTAAAAAGCAATATAGAAAAAAAAAGAGCAGATGATTCTGCTCTTATACATTAAATCGGAAATTAACTATATCTCCGTCTGTCATTATGTATTCTTTTCCCTCCAGCCTGTAAAAGCCCTTTTCCTTTGCTTTAGCTTCGCTGCCGCATTCAATAAGCTTATCATAGCTTATTATTTCAGCTCTTATAAAGCCCCGCTCCATATCACTGTGTACTTTGCCGGCAGCTTCCGGGGCTTTTGTCCCAATTTTAATTGTCCAGGCTCTGACTTCATCGCATCCGGCAGTTAAGAAGCTCATAAGACCTAAAAGAGAGTAGCTGGCATGGATCAACTTATCAAGGCCCGTTTCCTTCAGGTTATATTCGCCTAAAAGTTCCAGTCTTTCGTCATCTTCCAAGGTTGAAAGTTCTTCCTCCAGCTTGGCACATACAGTTATAAGCTGAGAGTTTTCCTTTTCCACATATTCTCTGACTTTTATGACAAGAGGATTATCACCATTTGATAATAAATCCTCCTCTGATATGTTACCTACATATAAAACAGGCTTGGATGTGAGAAGAAAGAGTTCCTTGATTACCTTTTCCTCATCTTCTGTCACTTCCATGGATCTTACCGGCTTTCCTTCCTCTAAGCAGCTTTTTACTCTAATTAATAGAGCTAATTCTTCTTTTGCCTTTTTATCTCCGCCCTTGGCTGTTTTAGCAGTTTTTTCAATTCTTTTTTCCATAGTATCAAGATCTGAGAATATAAGCTCCAGATTAATGGTTTCTATATCTCTTATAGGGTCCACAAAGCCATCTACATGGACTACATTATCATCTTTAAAGCAGCGGACCACATGGACTATTGCTGCTGCCTCTCTTATATGAGATAAGAATTTATTTCCAAGACCTTCACCTTTAGAAGCGCCCTTAACTAAACCTGCAATATCATAAAACTCTATAGAAGTATATACCTTCTTTTTCGAATTATACATATTTTCTAATACATCTAATCTATAATCTGGAACATTAACAACTCCAACATTTGGTTCTATTGTACAAAATGGGTAGTTAGCTGACTCTGCTCCTGCCTTAGTTATTGCATTAAATAATGTGCTTTTACCTACATTAGGAAGTCCTACTATACCTAATTTCATTTTTAAATATCCTTTCTTCTTTATTAATTTTCCTTATAAATTATACCCCACATAATCTATTATTACAATTATTGATTTTAAGAATTTTATACTAATTCACATTTACTTATAATATGAATAAAATGTATAAATCAGAAAATTGTATGATTTATAATTTTCTTATCAGCTTAAAAAACCTTATTAATTCGCTGCTTTTAAACTGAAAATTATTATTCGATTTTCTGGAGCAATAAATGGAGGGGAATTTTGAAAATAAATAACAGATTAAATATGATTCCGGAAAAATCATTTTACAGCCTGGATGAAATATCAGAAAGACTAAATAAAGGAAACAAGGAATTATACAATTTTGGTGTAGGTGATCCAACCATTAAAATAAGAAAAGAGGTGATGGAAGGGCTTCTGGAGGGGCTGAAAATAGATAAATTTAACAACTATCCTCCTTATTCGGGAATAGTTGAATTAAAAAGAGAAATTATTAAATATTATAAAAACTTATATAATGTAAATTTAGATGAAGATCAGGTTATAATTACTATAGGTTCAAAAGATGCAATAGTGAGTTTAATTCCAGCTGTATGTAATTTTAATGACAGCATAATAATAACTGAGCCTTCTTATCCTATATACAAGAGTGTGTGCAGCCTTTGGGGAGTAAATTATAATAAAATACCAATAACCGAATCTAATAATTATCTGCCCAATTTAAATATTAATGAAAGAATACTTAATGAATCAAAGATATTATTAATTAATTACCCAAATAATCCAACCGGTGCTGCAGCTAATGATAAATTTTATCAGGACATAATAAAACTTGCTGATAAATACAATTTAATATTAGTAAATGACGGTGCATATAATGAAATAATATTTAATGATAAACCAATCAGTCTCCTTCAATTTGATAACAACAAGAAATCAATAGAAATAGGCTCATTTTCAAAAATTTTTAATATGACAGGCTTCAGGATTGGTTATGCTGTTGGAAATAAAGAAGTAATTAAAGCAATGCTTAGGATAAAAAAAAATCTAGATTCAGGACAGTTTATTCCAATCCAGTACGCCGCCATAAGTGCTCTTAGACTGGGTGAGGAATACAGACTTGATGTCTGCAGTGAATATTATAATAGAAAAGAAAAGCTGATAAGCATATTAAAATCTAAAAATATAAATTTCTTCAATTCAAAGGGAGGAATATATCTTTGGTGCAATGTTCCAAAAGGTTATTCTATTGATGAATTTTGCTATGAACTTATAGAAAAGTATGGAATTATAGTTTCCCCGGGCTATAATTTTGGCACCACATCTTATGGATATTTTAGAATTGCTTTAACGGGAGGCGCAGAAATGATAGAAAAGGCATTTTCAAAATTAAAGGTATACAGCTGAAAAAAGCTTGAAATATTCCTGATAGTATATGTATAATGGTTGTATTGAGAAATTGCCTAGTTTTTATAAATTAGGCGATTTTAGCATTTAATAAAGAGAGGATGAAAATATGGTTAGCAGTATGACCGGTTTTGGAAGGGGAACCTCTGAAACAGAAGAAATGGGATATACTATTGAAATAAAATCAGTAAATCACAGATATCTTGATTTAAATATTAAGCTTCCCAAAAGTTTGATTTCATTAGAAGGAAGAATTCGTCGAGAAATTCAAAACAAAATAAATCGGGGAAAGATTGACTTATTCTTAACTCAAAATGTATATCAGATAACAAATGAAAAAGCAATATTTAATAAAGAAGTGGCAGACAGTTATGTAACATGTCTTAAGGACGTTAAAGAAAGATATGATGCTCTAGATGATATATCAGTATCGCTTATATCAAGATTTCCTGAAGTTATAACACTGGCGCAAAAGGGAGAAGATTTAGAATCTTCATGGGGATTAATATGCAGAGCTCTTAATGAAGCCATAGATAAATTAAACATAATGAGGACTGTTGAAGGGGAAAAGTTAAAGGAAGACATACTTATAAAACTCATGGGTATAGAAAATATGGTTTTAAAAGTAGAAGAAAAAGCACCCCAGGTTCCATTAATCTATAAGGAAAAGCTTCAAAACAGACTAAAGGAACTTTTAGAGAATAATCAGATTGATGAAAGCAGGCTTTATTCTGAGGTTACTATGTTTTCAGACAGATCCTGCATCGATGAGGAGATAGTAAGGCTAAAGAGCCATATATCCCAGCTGAAGTCAACTTTCAGCATTGATGAACCCATAGGAAGAAAGCTGGATTTTATAGTTCAGGAAATGAATAGAGAAACTAATACTATTGGCTCTAAGGCAAATGATCTGGAGATTACAAAATATGTACTTGAGATGAAAAATGATATAGAAAAAATAAGAGAACAAATTCAAAACATTGAGTAGGGGGAAGCTTATGAATATTAAATTGATTAACATTGGTTTTGGAAATATTGTATCTGCTAACAGACTGATTGCAATTGTCAGTCCTGAATCAGCTCCAATAAAAAGAATAATTCAGGAGGCAAGAGACAGAGGTATGCTTATTGATGCCACATATGGAAGGAGAACAAGAGCAGTTATTATAACAGATTCAGACCATGTTATATTATCTGCTGTTCAGCCTGAAACTGTAGCTCACAGACTTACAAATAAAGATGATACTTTTGATGAGGTCATTGAATAATGAAAAAGCAAGGCTTACTCATAGTTATTTCGGGACCATCCGGTGCGGGAAAAGGAACTATATGTAAGGAGCTTTTAAAGGATGGTGATTTATTCCTTTCAGTTTCAATAACCACAAGGCAGCCAAGGCAGGGAGAGGTTGAGGGGGAGAGTTATTATTTTTACTCAAAAAAAGATTTCCAAAGAAAAATTGAAGAAAATGACTTTTTAGAATATGCAGAGGTTTACGGCAATTTCTATGGAACACCTAAATCCAAGGTTATAGAAAGGCTGGATAAAGGTGAAGATGTAATTTTAGAAATAGATATTCAGGGTGCTCTTAAAGTAAAAGAAAATTTTGAAGAGGGAGTATTTATTTTTATCCTTCCTCCATCAATGGAAGAGCTTAAAAACAGAATAATTAAAAGAGGCTCAGAAACCCCGGAATCTCTGATGACCAGATTTAAGTCAGCTTATAAAGAGATAAATTATTTATCTAAATATAATTATGCAGTAATTAATGATACTGTAGAAGAAGCAGTAAATAAAATAAGAAACATAATAGCTGCAGAAAAATGCAGAGTAGATAGAATAAAAGAAAATTTTCTAGATTCAAAGGAGGGTATTATTCATGAACAACTCTATGATTGATCCATCAATAATTAATTTATTAAACAAGGTAGGAGACAGATATTCACTGGTTACAATAACAGCAAGAAGGGCAAGACAGATAATAGAAGGCAGCAAGCCATTAATTGATATAGATTCTACAAAACCTGTAACTATAGCTATTAATGAAATATATCAGGATTTAATAAAATATAAAGAGGATTAACATGGCAGGTAAAAATGTTGTTTTAGGAGTTACCGGAGGTATTGCAGCCTACAAATCATTAGATATAGTAAGCACACTTAGAAAAATGGGAATAAACGTTTATGTTATAATGACTAAAAATGCTGAAGAGTTTGTACGACCGCTGTCATTTCAGTCATTGTCCCATAATCTTGTATATGATGATATGTTTGGTGAACTTAAAGAATTTGATATAAATCATATATCACTTGCAAAAAAAGCAGATATACTGGTAGTTGCACCTGCCACCTATAACATAATAGGGAAGGTTGCCTCAGGTATATGTGATGATTTATTATCAACTACAATAGCGGCAACTAAAGCCCCGGTTTACTTTGCCTTAGCAATGAATACCAACATGCTGGAGAACCCAATTCTTCAGGGAAATATTAATAAACTAAAAAATCTTGGGTACAATTTCATAGAATCTGCGGAAGGAGTTTTAGCCTGCGGTGATACAGGCAGGGGAAAGCTTGCAGATACCAAGCTTATATGTGATATTATAGCGTGCAGATTATACCCTAAAAAAGATTATGCAGGCAAAAACATATTAATAACAGCAGGACCTACCATATCTCCTATTGATCCTGTAAGGTATATTACAAACTATTCCTCAGGTAGGATGGGCTACTCCCTGGCAAAGGAAGCCAGAGACAGAGGAGGAAATGTAACACTGGTTTCCGGCCCAAACAGCTTAGAGGATATATATGGAGTAGAAACAATAAAGATTAAAACAAATGAAGATATGTATGGGGCGGTAAAAAAATATATTGATAAATGCCATATATATATATCAGCTGCTGCTGTAGCTGACTATAAGGTCAAAACCTATTCAAAGGAAAAAATAAAAAAAACAGGTGATACATTAACCATTGATTTTGAAAAGGATAAAGACATATTATATGAAATGGGAAAAAATAAAAAAAATCAGATTTTTGTTGGATTTGCAGCTGAAAGCAGTAATATTTTAGAAAATGCTGTAATAAAGATTAAAAGAAAAAATCTTGATTTTATTGTGGCCAACGATATAACAAAAGAAGATACAGGCTTTGCATCAGATTATAACAGCGTTATGATAATAGATAAAAATGGTAATGTTACTGAAGTTAGCAAGGACAAAAAGAGTAATATTTCAGCAATATTATTTGATATTATATCTAAAGGGGCTTAACAGCCTTTTTATTTTTTCATATATTTGGTATTATTGAATAAACTCTTTAATTAGAGGAGGATAACATGATAAGATACGCAGCAGTTTTGATAATAAATAAAACCTCCAGTTTAGATAAAATGTTTACATATAAATATGATGACAGCCTTTTAGAAATTAAAATAGGAAGCTTTGTTAATGTACCCTTTGGTGCTAAAAATAAATCCATGCCCGGTTTTGTATTTGAAATATTAGAAAAATCTGATCAGGATTTTTTAAAAGAAATAGAGAGCATTAGAGACTATCTGTCTCTTTCAGAAAAGCAGCTGGAAATAGTAAAAATTATAAGAGATAAATACTTAAGTACCTATAGTGATGCTGTAAGGGCAATAATTCCCAGCTGCATTTTAAACCAAAACCTGAGTAAAACTAAGGGAATATTATTCATAGAAAATCCATTAGAGGGAAGATATGATAAGGAGATATATAAAAGCATTTATAAAATAGTTTCGGAAAACCCTGGAATTTATGATAAAAATACACTAAGCAGAAGGTTTAATATATCTCTTTCATCTATAAACAGTATGATAAAGCATTCCTTCCTAAAAGAAAAAATCAGAGTAGTTAATAGATATGATAACAGGGAATTTCCTGAATTTAAAGAACTTAAATTAAATTGTGAGCAGCAAAATGCCTATGACAGGATAACAGGCTCAAGTGATAAAGTGTTTTTAATTAAGGGAGTTACCGGCAGCGGGAAGACAGAAGTATATATGCATCTTGTTAAAAATATTATAAATAAAGGAAAGGATGCTATAATTTTAGTTCCGGAGATATCACTGACTCCTCAGATGGTTGAAAGATTTAAAGGAAGATTTGGAAGGGATATTACAATATACCACAGCAGACTTTCAGATGGAGAAAAACAGGATGAATGGCAGCGGGTTAAAAATGGAGAGGTAAAGATAGCCATCGGTGCCAGATCTGCTTTATTTCTGCCCTTTAACAATTTAGGCCTTATTATTATAGATGAAGAACATGAAACTTCCTATAAATCTGAGCAAAGTCCAAAATATGATTCAGTTGAGCTTTCCAAAATAATGGCGGGTATTTATGATGCCAAGCTGGTTTTAGGTTCTGCAACTCCTTCTGTAAATTCCTACTATAATTCAAAAATGGGCAGGATATCTCTTATTAATATGGATAACAGGGCTTATGGCAAATCACTTCCCATGGTCAGCATAGTAGATATGAGGGAAGAACTAAGGTCAGGCAGCAGGTCAATATTCAGCAGAAAGCTAAAAGAAGAAATAGAGTATAATTTAAAAAATAAAGAACAGATAATTTTATTCATCAACAGAAGAGGATTTTCTTCCTTTGTTTCCTGCAGAAGCTGCGGATATGTATTTAAATGTGATAAATGTGATGTATCTATGACTTATCATATAAGTGACAATTCCATGACCTGCCATTATTGTGGTAAAAAACAGATGGTACCCAAGATATGCCCGAAATGTGGAAGTAAATATGTAAAATATTTTGGCCTGGGAACAGAAAAAGTGGAAGAAGAAATAAAAAGATTATATAATAATGTTAAAACAATCAGAATGGATTATGATACTACAAGAGAAAAGAATTCCTATGAAAACATTTATAACTCATTTAAAGCAGGAGAAGCGGATGTATTAATAGGAACCCAGATGATAGCAAAGGGCTTCGATTTTAGAAATGTAACACTAGTTGGCATAATAGCAGCAGATTTAAGCCTTAATCTTCCGGACTTCCGTTCAGCTGAAAGGACATTTCAGCTTATAACTCAGGTATCAGGAAGAAGCGGAAGAGGAGATAAGGAAGGAAGAGTAATAGTTCAGACATACACTCCTGAGCATTACAGCATAGAAACAGCAGCAGCTGATGATTATGATAAATTTTACGATGAGGAGATTAAGCTGAGATCCGCTATGAATTATCCTCCCTTTTCAGATATACTGCTGATTAATTTCAGCTCAAGAGATGAAAAGGAAGTTATAGATAATATTAATAAATTATATCAGCTTTTAAATGAGAAGAAATATGATTTGGAAATTTTAGGCCCAAGTCCTTCAGGCATATCAAAGATAAAGGATAATTATCGGTGGAGAATAATATTAAAGGGCCAAATACATAATAAAACAGCTCAGGAAATAAAAAATTTAATTTATAATAACTTTAAACAGTTAAGCAAAAGCTTTAAAATAAGCTTAGATATAAATCCAAATAGTTTTGTTTAGGAGGTAAATTATGGCACTGAGAAATATACGATTAGAAGAGGACGAAATATTAAGAAAGAAAAGCAGAAAAATAGAATCTGTTAATGACAGAATAAAAACATTAATAGAGGATATGAAGGAGACCATGTATAGTGCAAACGGAGTAGGTCTTGCAGCTCCCCAGGTGGGAATTCTTAAAAGACTTATAGTTGTTGATGTAGGAGAAGGTCCTATAGTTTTAATGAATCCGGAAATAATAGAAGAAGAAGGATCAGAAACAGATGTAGAAGGCTGCCTTTCCCTGCCGGGGAAGGAAGGAAGTGTTGAAAGGCCATCCTATGTTAAGGTCAAAGGAATAAACGAAGAGGGAAAAGAGGTAATCTGCAGCGGAGAAGGTCTTTTAGCAAGGGCTTTCTGCCATGAAATAGATCATTTAGAGGGGATACTCTTTATTGATAAGGCTTTCGATATAAAGGAGATATAAAATGAATATAGTTTTTATGGGAACCCCTGTCTTTGCTGTACCTTCCTTAGAAAAGCTTATAGATAATTTTAATGTTCTAGCTGTTATAACACAGCCTGACAAGAAAAAGGGAAGAGGAAATAAGGTGATTTTTTCTGCTGTTAAGGAAGCAGCAATAAAACATAATATTCCTGTTTATCAGCCTGAAAAAATAAGAAAAGATATTGATTTAATAAATAAAATAAAAGAATTAAAACCTGATTTTATAGTTGTTGTAGCTTTTGGGCAAATATTATCAAAGGAGATTTTAGACATTCCAAAATTAGGCTGTATTAATCTCCATGCTTCCCTTCTGCCTGGCTACCGAGGAGCAGCTCCAATAAACTGGGCTATAATAAAGGGAGAAAAAAAGTCAGGAAATACAACTATGATGATGGATGTTGGCATAGATACAGGTGATATGCTGTTAAAGGATGAAGTTATCATAGATGAAAATTTAACATTTGGAGAGCTGCATGATATCTTAAAAGAAAGAGGAGCAGATCTTTTGGTTAAGACACTAACCTCATATGCAAAGGGAGAAATAAAGAGGATTCCTCAAAATAAATCAGATGTATTTTATGCAAATATGATTGATAAAGAATTTTGTTTCATAGACTGGAATAATAAAGCAGAGGATATATCTAATTTTATAAGAGGCTTATGCCCCAGTCCCTGCGCAAAAACACGCTATCAGGATAAGCTTATGAAAATATATAAAATTAAAATAACTGAGGAGAAATCCATAAAGGTTCCTGGTACTATAATAAGCTTTGATAAATCAGGAATAAAGGCGGCAGCTTTAGATAAAAATATACTTATAGAGGAAATTCAGATGGAAGGCGGCAAAAGGCTGACTGTTTCAGAATATATTAAAGGTCATGATATAAAAATCGGTGATGTACTAAAATGAGTAAATTAAAAACAAGGAGGGAAAATTATGTTATTTTATGATAGTTCAATAATTATATTAATTCCAACTCTTCTTTTTTCCCTATGGGCTCAGGTAAAAGTTAAATCTGCCTTTGCCAGATATAAAGAGGTAAAAAGCTCCATGGGTTATACCGGAGCAGATGCAGCCAGAGCACTTTTAGATTCAAATGGACTCTCGGACATTCCTATAGAAGTAATTGAAGGAAACCTAACAGACCATTACGATCCTGGAACAAAAAAAATGAGATTGTCTAAGGAGGTATACTATGGAACTTCCATAGCAGCCATCGGTGTGGCAGCTCATGAAACAGGTCATGCCATTCAGGACAAGGAGGGATATGCACCTCTTAAATTTCGTATTCTGATGGTTCCTGCAGTAAACTTAGGACAAAGCTTTTCCTGGATCCTATTTATTATAGGAATATTTATGGGACTCAGCCCTCTTGTTAATTTTGGGATAATCCTTTTTTCAGCAGTAGTTTTATTTCAGCTGGTTACACTTCCTGTTGAGCTGGATGCTTCAAGAAGAGCAATAAAGATATTACAGGGAAGGTCTCTGCTAGTTGGAGATGAAGTGTATGGAGCAAAAAAGGTTTTAAATGCCGCAGCACTTACCTATGTGGCAGCAGCCTTGACTTCCATAGCCCAGCTTCTGAGACTATTAGTTATTGCAAATAACAGAAGAAATTAATATGGGAAACCTTAGATTTGAATCAATAAATATACTGGATAAGGTATTAAATAAGGGAGCTTACTCTAACCTGGCTTTAGACAGTTCCATTAAAAAAGCTGAACTAAGCCCACTGGATAATGCTCTTCTTACAGAAATAGTTTATGGAACTTTAAAATATAAATATACAATAGACATTATATTAAAAGAATATCTTAAGGATATGGAAAAAACAAATAAAGATATACTAAACATTTTAAGAATATCTATATACCAATTAAAATATTTAGATAAGATTCCTGATTTTGCAGTTCTTAATGAAGCAGTAAATCTTGCAAAAAAGGTATCTGCTCCCCATTCAAAACTAGTAAATGGAGTCTTAAGAAACTTTTTAAGAAATAATAATGAAATAGAATTTAAAGATAAAGTTCTTGATAT